>CABZJG010000020.1 GCA_902525995.1 Paracoccaceae bacterium
CAGGAAACTGCTTTTGCGGCGGCGTTGAAGTAGAGGTCACGGGCGAGCCAGAAGCCTCTTTGGTGTGTCATTGCAAAATCTGCCGTGCATGGTCTGCTGGACCAGTTAATGGGGCAACGCTTTGGAAGCCGGAAAATGTCACCGTGACCAAGGGCAAAGATCTTTTGAAAAGCTATGCTCAAAATGACGGGCATGATCGAACATGGTGCACCGAATGTGGCGGCCATGTTTTCACCGATCATACGGACACCTATGGGGTGATTGATGTCTATGCCTCAATCTTAGAAGACTATGACTTCAAACCGGCGTTTCATATCAATTATGCCAGCAGCATTTTACCAATCAAAGATGGCCTTCCAAAATTTGTTGATTTCCCTGAACCTCTTGGCGGCTCTGGTGACACAATGGCGGAATAGTCAAAGCGCTAAGGTATTGCGGTCAATCGGGCCACCGCCCAGTTTGCTGCATCCGCCACAGTGGCATCAGGATCGCTGCATAATGCGCGCGCGGCTGATAACAGGCTGGGATCGTTTGAATTGCCAATGGCATACAGCACATTGCGCACAAATCTATCGCGGCCAATACGCTTGATCGGACTGCCAGAGAATTTTTCGCGAAATGCAGCATCTGTTAAAGCCGCAAGCTCTTTTAGGTTAGGGGCGGCCAAATCATCGCGTGCCTGATACCGCACTTCACGGGCGCTTTGGGCGAACTTGTTCCAAGGACAGGCCGCAAGGCAATCATCACAGCCATAAATTCGGTTGCCCAGTTTAGCGCGCAATTCTGGCGCCACCGGGCCTTTATGCTCAATCGTCAGATAGGAAATGCAGCGCCGCGCGTCGAGTTGATAGGGCTTTGGGAATGCATCTGTCGGACAGGCGGTCAAACACGCTGAGCAAGACCCGCAGTGATCCGTATCAGCCGTATCAGCCTGCAACTCCAAAGTGGTGAAGATCGATCCGATAAAAAACCAGTTTCCCAAAGTTCGGCTGACCAAATTGGTGTGCTTGCCCTGCCAGCCCAATCCGGCAGCTTGGGCCAGCGGCTTTTCGGGAACCGGCGCGGTATCGACAAACACTTTGACCTCACCGCCAGCCTGCGAGATGAGCCAGCGCGCCACCCGTTTAAGCCGTTTTTTCACCAAATCATGATAATCTTTGCCGCGCGCATAAACCGATATGGCGCCGCGGTCACCTTGCCCGATCACCGTCATTGGATTGTCTTGAGGGGCATAGTTTTCTGCCAGCATGATCACCGACTTGGCCTCTGGCCATAACTGGCTGGGGTCTGCGCGCCAGGCGCGGCGCTCTGCCAGCCAGTGCATTTGCCCGTGATAGCCTTTTTGCAAGAAAGCCTCTAACTGCTCTGGCACCTCTGGCACGTCCCAAGGGCGGCAGATGCGCAGATCATCAAAGCCTTCTTCGCGGGCCTTGAATTGCAAGTCTGCTTTCAACTGCTGCATACTCCCTCCGGCTTTTTCTTTGCAAAATACCTCTGGGGGGGGCTTGGGTCTACCCAAGCGAGGGCAAGGCCCCTACCTTACACTGCTGCGATCAAAAATCCAGATCATTGTAATGCAGCGGCGGGGGAAACCCCGACACCTGATCTGCCAAGATACTGCGAAACGCCGGGCGCGATTTTATCTTTGCATACCAGTCTTTGACCACAGGGGAGCGTGTCCAGTCGACATCCGAGATATAATCCAACGCGGAAAAATGCGCCGCTGCCGCAAAATCGGCCAAACTCATGTCCTCACCGGCAAGCCAGCGGCGCCGCTCCAGCAACCATTCCATATAGCTGATATGAAATTTGATACTGCGGGCACCCTCTTTGACATTTTTGCTATCGGGAAACCCCTGACCGGAAATTTTCTTGATAACCCGCTCATAAAGCAATTTTGAGGTTACCTCTTGATGAAATTTATCATCAAACCAAGCCACCAATCGGCGCACCTCATACCGCTCTTCAGCGGCTTTTGGAATAAGCTCTGGGTCTGGGTGAATATCTTCGAGATACTCACAAATTGCCATGCTCTCGGTCAAGGTTTTGCCCTCAATTCTTAGAATAGGAACTTTTCCCGCCGGGTTGCGGCGCAAAAAATCAGCAGATCTTTTCCAGTATTTTTCCTCGACAAGTTCCGCTTCCACCCGTTTTTCAGCAAGACAAAGCCGCACCTTCCGGCAAAAGGGCGACAAAGGAGAGTGATACAAGCGCAACATGAAGCAGGTCCAGAATATGAATTGTCCTGCATCAATGCCTGTTTATAGTTTATAATTCAATCCTTGAAACGGCCAACACCCTGCAGAACAAGCATTATTCTGCAAGGTCTTCGCCGGTTTCAGCTGCCCTAGAGCGCGGGGTTATTCGGCTGGAATGCTTGTCGGTTCCAAGCTTAAAGGATGCGGCAGATGAACCAACATTTCCTTCGGGCAAATCTGTACAAAATGCTGTTTTTCCAGATCCCATCGCTGCAGGATATCTGCAGCTTTCTGGCTGCCGGATTCTGCAGTATGACGGCTGATCAACCCTTTGAGCTGATCTTCCCAATGCGGCACCGTGACCGGACAGCTTACCAAGGTTTCCATATTTAGCATATCCATGGTCTGGCCCTGCGTGTCATATAGATACGCCATGCCGCCGGTCATTCCGGCCCCAAAGTTGGCGCCAATGGGGCCAAGTACAACAGCCACACCGCCGGTCATATATTCGCAGCCATTGCTGCCGCAGCCTTCAACAACGACTTTCGCACCTGAATTACGCACAGCAAAGCGTTCGCCAGCGCGGCCCGCTGCAAACAAATAGCCATCTGTGGCGCCATATAGCACTGTGTTGCCAATGATCGTGTTGTCCGCGGCTATCAACGGGCTGGACATAGGGGGCCGCACGATGATCGTACCACCTGATAGGCCTTTGCCAACATAGTCATTGGCATCGCCAGACACTTCCAGCTTTAAGCCCGGGGCGGAAAAGGCGCCAAGCGCCTGCCCGGCGCTGCCGGACAGTTTTACAGTCAGATGATCATCTTTCAGGGTGTTGCGCATGCCGAAATTTTGAACAATATGGCTCGATATCCGCGTACCAACCGAACGATGCGTGTTCTGAACCGCATAGCTCAGCTGCATCTTTTCGCCCTCTTTCAAGAACCGTTCTGCATCTCGCACAATTTCGGCATCAAGCGTCTCAGGCACTGAATTTCGTGGCCGGTTGCGGTCATAGACGATCTTATCTGCACCATCGACAGTGATCAGAAGCGGGTTCAAATCAAGATCGTCAAGATGGTCGGCTCCGCGGCTGACCTGGCTAAGTAAATCAGCGCGGCCAATAATATCGTCTAGTGACCGGGCACCGATGCTGGCCAAAATCTCACGCACCTCCTGGGCATAATAGGTAATCAGATTGACAACCTTTTCGGCAGAGCCGGTAAATTTGGCCCGCAGGTCTTCATTTTGCGTGCACACACCAACAGGGCAGGTATTGGACTGGCATTGGCGCACCATAATGCAGCCCATTGCAATCAGCGCAGCGGTTCCGATGCCATATTCTTCGGCGCCCATCATGGCCGCCATCACGATGTCGCGCCCGGTGCGCAGACCTCCATCGGTGCGCAGTGTAATGCGGTCACGTAGATTGTTCATCGCCAATACCTGATGCGCCTCGGTAAGACCCATTTCCCATGGCAGCCCGGCAAATTTTATCGACGTGGCGGGCGACGCGCCGGTGCCGCCGTTGTGACCCGAGATCAAAATCACATCCGCTTCAGCTTTGGCAACGCCAGCCGCAATGGTGCCGACCCCAGAGGCGGCCACCAATTTGACGGTGACCTTGCAGCGCGGATTGATCTGCTTGAGATCATAGATTAGCTGGGCAAGGTCTTCGATCGAATAAATGTCATGATGCGGCGGCGGCGAGATGAGCGTAACGCCTTTGGTCGAATGGCGCAGGCGCGCGATCAAATCGGTCACCTTCATCCCCGGCAGCTGACCCCCTTCACCGGGTTTGGCCCCTTGGGCCACCTTAATTTCCAACTCTTCGCACTGGTTGAGGTATTCTGCGGTCACGCCAAAGCGACCTGAGGCAACCTGTTTAATTTTGGCCGACGGGTTATCGCCGTTGGGCTCTGGATGAAAATGCGCCGGATCTTCACCGCCTTCGCCACTGTCAGATTTCGCGCCAATACGGTTCATTGCGACATTTAATGTCTTATGCGCCTCGGGGCTGAGCGCGCCAAGTGACATTCCTGGAGTGACAAAGCGTTTGCGAATTGAGGTGATGCTTTCCACTTCTTCCAACAGCACCGGCGCTCCAAGCGGTTTGATCGCCAGAAGGTCACGCAGGTGTATCGGCGGATTGGCCTGCATCCGCGCCGAGTATTGTTTCCATAAATCATAGCTGGCTTTGCTACAGGCCGCTTGCATCATATGCATGCTTTGCGCTTCCCAAGCATGGGAATCGCCAGATCTGCGGGATTTATAAAACCCACCAATTGGCAAAACTGTATCCGTTGCGCCCCACCCTGTGACATGGATATCCGTGGTCTTTTTTTGCACCCCGCTGACACCGATCCCAGAAATACGGCTGATGAGGCCAGGGAAGTATTCGGCACACATGGCGCGGCTCAAGCCAACAGCTTCAAAATTCAAGCCGCCGCGATAGGATGAGATGACCGAAATCCCCATCTTGGCCATAATTTTAAGCAAGCCTTGATCAATCGCGTTGCGATAGCGGGAAACGATTTCGGTTAATGACCCCTCAAGCAGCCCACGCTCAATCCGATCGGCCAAGCTGTCTTCGGCCAGATACGCATTCACCACTGTTGCTCCGGCTCCGATGATCACCGCAAAATAATGCGGATCAACGCATTCCGCGCTGCGCACATTAAGCGATGTAAAAGTGCGCAGGCCCTTGCGGGTCAGATGGCTGTGGACCGCAGACGTGGCCAAAATCATCGGCATGGCAACTTTTTCAGGTCCGGAATGATGATCGGTCAGCACCAGATGCCCAGCGCCCGAGCGTACAGCATCTTCAGCCTCTGAGCGGATCCGTTCAAGTCCGGCTTGCAGCGCCATCGCATCGTCGGACAGATCGAAGGTACAGTCTATTTCAACCAGATTTGCGTTGAACTGCCGCGTCAGTTCTTGCCATTGGGCATTGCCCACAAAGGGGCTGTCGAGCACAAGTATCTCGGTTTGCGCGCTGCTTTCGTCCAAAACATTCTTTAGGTTGCCAAACCGTGTTTTAAGGCTCATCACCCGATACTCGCGCAGGCTGTCGATCGGCGGGTTGGTGACCTGAGAAAAATTCTGCCGGAAATAATGCGACAGCGGGCGATATTTATTTGAGAGCACAGCACTGGGTGTATCATCACCCATCGAGGCCAGCGGCTCTTTGCCGTCTTCGGCCATCGGAGCAAGGATTTGTTCCAGCTCTTCAACTGAATAGCCCGCCGCAATTTGCCGTTTGCGCAGCTCGGCGCCGGTAAATAATGGCTGCTCTGTCACTTTTGCTAAAGCATCATCAAGTTCGGTGATTTTTTCGACCCAGCTGCCGAACGGCTGACTGGCGGCCAGTTTGTTTTTTATATCAGTATCGTGAAACAGCTGACCTTCTGCCATATCCACGGCCAAAATCTGCCCAGGGCCCAAAGCGCCCTTTTCACGCACAGTGGACTCGTCAATTGGCACCATGCCCGCCTCAGAGCCCGCAATTAATAGCCCGTCGCCGGTGACCACATAGCGCATCGGCCGCAAACCGTTACGGTCCAAACCGACGCAGACCCAGCGCCCGTCAGTCATTGCAAGCGCGGCGGGACCATCCCATGGCTCCATGACCGAATTGCAATACGAATACATATCACGCCACGCCTGCGGCAGTTCTTTGGCTTGTTGTGACCAGCTTTCCGGCACCATCATGGTTTTGGCCATCGGGGCATTGCGGCCTGCCCGCACAAGCATTTCAAACACGGCATCCAATGCCGCTGAATCGGATGATCCGCCCGGAACGATTGGCTTTATGTCCTCTGCCATGTCACCAAAGGTGGCACTTGTCATGCGGATTTCATGGCTTTTCATCCAGTTTACATTGCCCTTCAGGGTGTTGATTTCCCCATTGTGGGCCAGCATGCGAAATGGCTGTGCAAGCCACCATTGCGGAAACGTATTGGTTGAATAGCGCTGATGATAGATTGCAAAGGCGCTTTCAAAACGTTCGTCGCGCAAGTCCGGATAAAACACGGCGACCTGTTCGGCCAGCATCATGCCTTTGTAGATGATCGAACGGCAGGACAGCGATGCAATATAGAGTTCACCGATGCCGGCCGCAGTGGCTGCTTTTTCGATGCGTCTCCGAATTACATAGAGTTCACGCTCAAAGGTTTCTTCGCTTACGCCCTTGCTGTTGCTGATCAAAATCTGTTCGATTTCCGGGCGTGTAGCATTGGCTTTTTCGCCCAAGCAATCCACTTCGACCGGCACATGGCGCCAGCCGTGGGTATAGTAGCCCATCCGCAGAACTTCGCTTTCGACAATCGTCCGGCAGGTTTCCTGTGCGCCAAAGTCAGTGCGCGGCAAAAACACCTGACCAACCGCGATCAATTCACCTTTCCGGGGCTCGTGTCCCGTGCGCCGAATTTGATCATAAAAGAACGGCACAGGGATTTGCACGTGAATGCCCGCCCCGTCACCGGTTTTACCATCGGCGTCCACAGCGCCGCGGTGCCAAACCGCCTTGAGTGCTTCAATGCCATTTTCAACCACTTTTCGGCTGGGTTTTCCATCAATTGAAACCACAAGTCCTACACCGCAAGAGGCGTGCTCGTCCTCAGTGCGATACAGGCTATTTTCCGCCATCCATGCCCGCTTGGCCTTTTGTGCTGCGGCCCAGTCTGAATTAAAATTAGTCATGACATGTCTCCTTTGACGGCGAACGGCTTGAATATGTTAGTGCTGGTGCAATCGGGGCACGTTTAGGTGTGTCGGGCATGATGCAGATCACTCGGCTGCAAATGACGCGGCAGGTGCCAAGTCTTTCAAAATGGCCTCTGCGGTATCGCGGCCATCTTTAATGGCCCAAACAACCAGGGATGCGCCGCGAACAATGTCGCCAACGGCATAAACACCCGGCATGTCGGTTTTCCCGGTTTCAAACTCTGCCTTAACGGTCCCCCAGCGGGTGACTGGCAGTTCGGGTTGATCAAACAGTGTCGGCAAATCCTCTGGTTCAAAACCCAAGGCTTTGATCACGAGATCTGCCTCTTCTATGTAGTCACTGCCTTCAATCATCTCAGGTTGGCGGCGGCCGCTGGCATCCGGTGCACCAAGGCGCATCTTTCGGGCCATAACGCCTTGGACGGCGCCTTTTTCGGTGGTGTCGGGTGTCAGCGCTTTGGCGCTGCCATCGTTGACAAAACCCTCGGGCGCCGAGAGCCACTCAAATATAACGCCTTCTTCTTCTGTATTTTGCACCTCACGCTGGGATCCGGGCATGTTTGCACGATCCCGGCGATAGAGGCATTTGACCGATGTCGCGCCTTGCCGGACGGCAGTGCGCACACAGTCCATAGCGGTATCGCCTCCACCAATGACAACAACTTTTTTGCCTTTGGCATTCAGCGCGCCGGTTTCAAAATCCGGAACCTTGTCGCCGAAATTGATCTGGTTCGAAACTGTGAGAAAATCTAAAGCCTGCTCCACACCGCTTAGGGTGCTGCCTGCAATGTCCAGATCACGAATTTTATACACACCGGTGGCAATAATGATGGCATCATGGGCGCTGCGCAGATCCTCAAATGGAATATCACGGCCGATATCGCAGTTTAATTTCAGTGTAACGCCGCCAGCGATCAATTGCTCGTTGCGCCGCATCACCACGTCTTTTTCCAGCTTAAAACCTGGGATACCATAGGTGAGCAAACCGCCCGCCCGGTCATACCGGTCATAAACAGTTACTTGAATGCCCGCGCGCCGCAACCTGTCTGCTGCAGCCAAGCCGCCGGGGCCAGCGCCAATAATACCCACGGATTGATCCCGTTCGGTGATCGGAGAGATCGGTTTTACCCAGCCGTTTTCCCAAGCCGTATCTGTAATGTATTTTTCGACAGCACCAATTGTAACCGTTTCGTGTCCTGATTGCTCGATAACGCAGTTGCCCTCGCACAGCCGGTCCTGTGGACAAATCCGGCCACAAATTTCCGGAAACGTATTGGTCGCTTGCGAGACATCATAAGCTTCTTCAAGACGGCCCTCAGCAGTCAGCAAAAGCCAGTCCGGTATATTGTTGTGCAGGGGGCAGTGCGACTGACAATAGGGCACGCCGCATTGACTGCAGCGGCTGGCTTGCTCTTGTGCTTTTGCGGCAGCGAACTCAGCATAAATTTCGTCAAAATCCTGCGCTCTGTTTTGAGCGCTGCGTTTGTCCGGCATCGATCTGTCGAGCGACACGAATTTTAGCATAGGTTGCTTGGCCATTTAGGATCTCCGATTCCAATCCAGCTGTCTTTAGAGGAAACCAACACCTGATAAAAGTCACAAATGCTGACCTATTTTATAATTTTTCATTATATCTGACCTAAAAACTTGGTTCAACAATTATTTTTAGGTCCGATTCGGACGTAAAAATATGGCTTTTCTTTCCAAAGCAGTTCTTTATAGCTATGCGCATACTTAAAAAGGGTTGCTTTAATGCCAGTATTACACTTGATTTTGCTTGCAATAATACAAGGCATCACTGAATTTTTACCAATTTCTTCAAGTGCACATCTTATCCTTTTACCCAATCTCACAAATTTAGAGGATCAAGGTCAACTTATTGATGTTGCAGTACATTTGGGGACACTGGTTGCGGTAATGACGTATTTCTGGCGGGATGTGCTGCGGGTTCTAACCGGCCTGATCGAGTTGAGCCGCCGCAAAACAAACACTGCTGATGCGCAATTGGCGCTGTGTTTGATTGTTGCAACCATCCCAGCGGTTCTGTTTGGACTTGGCCTCAAGCTCACAGGGGTGGATTTGGCAATGCGTGACAATGTTGCGCTAATCGGTTGGGCAATGCTGGGCTTTGGGCTGCTTTTATGGTGGGCAGACCGGACACCGGATCGGCAAAAACCTGCCGCCGACTGGACGCTTCGTCAGGCAGTTGTCTTGGGCCTATGGCAGGCATTGGCGTTGATTCCAGGTACCTCTCGGTCTGGAATAACCATCACAGGTGCGCGCCTTATGGGCTATCAGCGCCGTGATGCTGCGCGGTTTTCGATGCTCATGTCTGTGCCGGTCATCCTTGCGGCAGGCGGGCTATCAAGCTTGGACTTGATCGGCACGGTTGAAACCTCTGCTTTGGGCGACGCAGCGATCGCGGCAGGATGTGCTGCGGTTGCGGCCTTTATTGCGCTCGGGCTAATGATGCGCCTACTCAAATCGGTGAGCTTCACACCTTATGTGATCTATAGGGTTATTCTGGGCGCTGGCCTGATCCTTTGGGCCTATCTTTAATTTGCTTGCATCCCATGGCATAAGCATCTTAAGACTGCGAGCCAGCAAAAGGAAATCGCATCATGGCGAAACATATCCAAATTCTGAATGGCCCAAACTTGAACATGTTGGGCACGCGTGAGCCAGAGCTCTACGGTCACGACACGCTTGAGGACGTTTTGGCGCAATGTCAGGCTATAGGCAATGAGCTGGGCTTTGAGGTTAGCCTTAAACAGTCCAATCACGAAGGTCAGATCATTGACTGGATCCAAGACGCACGTACCAAAGCAGACGGGATTATTATCAATCCTGCAGGCTATAGCCACACGTCGATCGCCTTTTTGGATGCGCTCAACATATTTGACGGGCCAGTGATCGAAGTGCATGTCTCGAACATCTATAGCCGCGAAAGCTTTCGCCATCATTCATATGTATCGCTGCGCGCCAACGGCGTCATAGCCGGCTGTGGGGCCCAAGGATATAGTCTGGCCATGCATAGAATGGGGCAGCTTTTGGCGGACGGCTAGGGACCGGCATAGCCCCATGACAAATCCGCTTTATGATGCTCTGTTCAAGCCCCACGAAAATGCCCAAACCACATTTTTGATCCTGCCCGATCAAACCCGCTGGACCCATGATCAGTTCTTGCGCCGCAGCGCGCAATTTGCCCACGTGCTGACGAGCGCTGGCCTGAGGCCGGGCAGCCGGTTGGCTGTGCAGGTGCAAAAGTCACCCCAAGCACTTGCCCTTTATGCCGCATGTGTTGCGGCCGGCGTGATTTTTTTGCCGTTAAACAGCGGATATACAGCAACGGAAATCGACTATTTTATTGAAAACTCTGGCGCTGAAATGATGCTATGTGACGGCGCCGCATACGAAAACCTGGCGCCGCTGGCCGCCAAGTATAAGGCCGAGCTTTTGGTGCTTAATGCAGATGGCGCTGGCAGCTTTAGCGAGCGTGCGGATGATCAGCCAGACCGTTTTGATATTTGCCCTCGCACCGCCGATGATTTAGCGGCATTTTTGTACACATCAGGCACCACAGGCCGGTCCAAAGGGGCAATGCTAAGCCAAAATAACCTTTTGTCGAATGCACAAACACTGGCTGAACATTGGCAATTTTCCAAGTCCGATGTGCTGCTGCATGCGTTGCCGATTTTTCATACCCACGGATTATTTGTCGCCACCAATATTTGCCTTTTAACTGGCTGTGCGATGCGGTTCTATCCAACCTTTGATCGCAGCGCGTTAATCCGCGATATGCCCTCTTCAACCGCCTTGATGGGCGTGCCCACGTTTTACATCCGTTTGCTTGATGATCCACAGTTTGACCAGAAGGCCGCCCAAAATATGCGGCTTTTCATTTCCGGAAGCGCGCCGCTGCTGGCCGAAACCCACAAACAGTTTGAACAGCGCACCGGCCACCGCATACTTGAGCGTTACGGGATGACCGAAACCAATATGATCACCTCAAACCCCTATTCCGGCGCACGGCGCGCGGGCACAGTCGGGCATCCGCTGCCCGGGATTGAGGTGAAAATCACAGACCCGAAAACGGGCAAGACCCTGCCGCAGGGCGAGATTGGCATGATTGAAGTGCGCGGGCCAAATGTCTTTCAGGGCTATTGGAAAATGCCCGAAAAAACTGCGGCCGAATTACGTGAAGACGGATTTTTTATCACCGGTGACCTTGGGCAGGTCGACGAAGAGGGATATTTTCAAATTGTGGGCCGCGATAAGGATTTAATTATTTCCGGCGGTTTTAATATCTACCCCAAAGAAATCGAAGCAGCGCTCGATGATCTTGCGGGGGTGCTTGAAACTGCGGTTATTGGCGTGCCACATCCCGATTTTGGCGAAACCGTGGTGGCGGTTGTTGTGGCCGAGCCTGATGTAGACTTAAGCCATGATGATCTGGCCGGCGAAATGCAGGAAAAACTGGCAAAATTCAAGCTTCCAAGGGCGTATAAGATCGTGCCCGAGTTGCCACGAAATACCATGGGAAAGGTTCAGAAAGCTGCGTTGCGCAGGCAATACAGCGGGCTCTTTGAAAGCGTACCAAAAGAATAAATCACACCAAAGAGAAAGGGCGCAGTTTAAACCGCGCCCTTAAACCCAATTCAACATGCCAAACGCGTTAGTGCAAAACAGTCTGATCCGGGGCTTTCTGATTTGACTGGCTCAAACGATCGCCAATAATCAGCCCATCAGTGCTTGCATCTACAGCCAGCGTTTCGCCCTCGCTAATATCACCAGCAAGGATCATTTCGGCCAGCGGATCCTGCAGAGCCCTTTGAATAACACGCTTGAGGGGCCGCGCCCCAAACACCGGATCATAGCCTTCATCCGCCAGCCATTTCTGTGCCGCATCACTGAGTGAAAGCATGATCTTGCGGGAAGACAGACGGTTATAAAGCAACTGCAACTGCACCGAGACGATGCCGGTCATATCTTCCCGGCTCAACCGGTCAAAGATAATAGTCTCATCCAAACGGTTTAGAAACTCTGGGCGGAAATGCGATCGCACCGCATCCATCACATCACGCTTTGCCGTTGAACTATCTGCGTTTTGAGGCAGTTCACTTAAAGCCTGCGATCCAAGGTTGGATGTAAGGATGATCAGGGTCTGCTTGAAATCAACCGTCCGCCCCTGCCCATCGGTCAGCACCCCATCATCCAGAACCTGAAGCAGCACGTTAAACACATCCGGGTGGGCTTTTTCGACCTCGTCAAAAAGCACAACCTGATAGGGTCTGCGGCGCACGGCTTCGGTTAAAACGCCGCCCTCATCATAGCCGACATACCCCGGAGGCGCCCCGATGAGCCGCGCCACCGCATGTTTTTCCATGAACTCTGACATATCAATGCGCACCATGGCGCCATCATCGTCGAAAAGGAAATTTGCAACTGCTTTGGTCAGTTCGGTTTTGCCAACCCCTGTGGGGCCTAGAAATAAAAACGAGCCCAGCGGGCGGTTTTCATCGTTCAGCCCGGCGCGCGCGCGGCGCACCGCATTGGCCACGGCGCGCACGGCAGGGGCTTGGCCAATTACCCGCTGTTGTACTTCATCTTCCATACGCAAAAGCTTTTCCCGCTCGCCTTCAAGCATTTTGGCCATCGGAATTCCGGTCCAGCGCTCGACCACATGCGCGATTTGTTCGGGGTCCACCGCTTCTTCAACCATCATGCCCTGACGGTCGGCCATTTCGGCCTCGGCCAAGGCTTTTTCCAGCTGCGGGATAACCCCATAGGACAGCTCGCCTGCACGGGCCAAATTGCTGTCCCGTTTGGCCAGCTCTAAATCAGCGCGTGCGCGGTCAAGTTGCTCTTTTAGATCGCGTGCGCCGGCAAGCTTGTCACGTTCGGCCTGCCATTGAGAGGTCATTGCGGCGCTTTTATCCTGCAACTCGGATAGATCTTTTTCCAGCGCCTTAAGCCGATCTTGCGAGGCTTTGTCCTTTTCAATGCGCAGCGCTTCCGCTTCGATTTGCTTTTGCAAGATTTCCCGATCCAATGCATCAAGCTCTTCGGGTTTGCTATCCACCTGCATCCGCAAACGGCTGGCAGCTTCATCCACCAGATCAATCGCTTTATCCGGCAGGAACCGGTCGGTAATATAACGGTTCGACAGGGTCGCCGCCGACACCAAAGCGCCATCGGTGATCCGCACCCCATGATGCAATTCGTATTTTTCCTTGATGCCGCGCAGAATGCTGACGGTATCATCCACGTTGGGCTCGGAAATCATGACCGGTTGAAAGCGGCGCGCAAGGGCGGCGTCTTTTTCAACATATTTGCGATATTCATCCAGTGTTGTGGCCCCGATACAGTGCAATTCGCCCCGCGCCAGAGCCGGTTTAATCAAATTCGCCGCATCCATTGCGCCTTCTGATTTTCCCGCACCCACCAGCGTGTGCATTTCGTCGATGAACAAAATGACTTCGCCTGCAGCAGCGGAAATTTCCGTTAAAATCGACTTAAGCCGCTCTTCGAATTCGCCGCGATATTTGGCACCGGCGATCAGCGCGCCCATATCAAGCGCCATCAAGCGTTTGTTGCGCAGCGATTCCGGCACATCACCGTTTACAACCCGCAAGGCCATCCCTTCAGCAATCGCGGTTTTTCCCACGCCCGGCTCGCCAATCAGCACCGGATTGTTCTTGGTCCGGCGCGACAGAACCTGCATTGCGCGGCGAATTTCGTCGTCGCGGCCAATAATCGGGTCTATTTTTCCCGCCTCGGCCGCCGCCGTCAAATCTTGGGCATATTTTTCCAAGGCTTCGTAATTATCTTCCGCACTGGCACTATCGGCAGTGCGGCCTTTGCGCAAATCGTTGATCGCAGAATTTAAATTCTGCGCGTTCACCTTGGCGGCCACCAACACATCTTTGGCTGAGGATCGCACCACCACCAAAGATGTCAAGATACGTTCAACCGTCACAAATTGATCTTTGGCTTTTTCAGCAAGCTTTTCCGCTTCGCTGAGCACTTTTGCAATACTGGTATCCAAAATCATCTGGTGTGATCCACCAGCGACCTTTGGAAGTTTCGAGACTTTTTCCTCTATCAAAGCAGTAAGCTGCGCGCCATCACCGCCCGAACGGGTGATTAAATTTGCCGCAAAGCCTTCGCGGTCATCCACCAGAGCTTTGAGCAGATGCAAGGGCTCTAATCTTTGATGATCTTCGCGAACTGCGATGCTTTGTGCGCTTTGTACAAAACCGCGCGCACGTTCCGTGAACTTGGTTAAGTCCATGGTTAACTCCTTCTTTCATAAGCGCCCATTTGCTTTTGCGCCCGCTCAACAGCACGCATTTTCAGGGCCTTCTGATCTTGCATATGGGAATTCAAACTCCATCGATCAAGTCAAACCTAGGTTTTTGAAACAGTTAGGCTTACGGCTGGCTGGCATAGGCTTGTTGCTTGACGCTGCTTTGCTTCGCTGCGTATACCACCTTCGATTCAATGGAAGGCAGGGCAAATGAACGATGATCGACTGATTGTAGCGTTAGATGTTCCTGATGCGGTAAGCGCGCTCAACCTTACTCACAAGCTTGGGGATGCTGTAAGTTTTTATAAAATTGGCCTTGGCATGCTCACCGGTGGCGGATTGGGGCTTGCCAATGAGCTAAAGCAAGAACATGGCAAACGCATTTTTCTGGATATGAAGCTGTTTGACATCGGGGCGACAGTCGAAAATGCCGTGCGCGGATTGGCGCAATTCGATCTGGACTTTTTGACCGTGCATGGCGACCCGCAGGTTGTGGCCGCTGCAAAAGAAGGCGCTGGCGGCAAAGATCTAAAAATCCTAGCGGTCACCATTTTGACATCGCTTGACCGCACCGATCTTGACGGCTGCTTGCTGAAGCCCGGTGCAATAGAAGACCTTGTCATTGAACGGGCTGAACGCGCATTTGAAGCGGGCGCAGATGGGGTCATCGCGTCCCCGCATGAAGTCGCTCATATCCGCAGCCTGCCCAGCAGCAACGGCAAATTGGTGGTCACACCGGGCGTGCGCCCGCTTGGGGCAGATCTGGGCGATCAGAAACGTGTCAAAACCCCAGCAGATGCGATTGCGGCCGGGGCTGACCATATCGTCGTGGGCCGCCCGATTACCCGCGCCAGCGATCCTGCCGGCGCAGCTATCGACATATTATCGAGCATTTTCTGACCGGCTTGTCATAGGGAAAGTTGGGCTTACGCCGCCAAAAA
>CABZJG010000021.1 GCA_902525995.1 Paracoccaceae bacterium
TGGTACAGGTCCAGCATTGTCCGAGTCAAAAAACATAGCTCACTGCTCCTCAATCAAATGATGTTCCCAATCATCTTCGTCAACTTCGAACTCTGGCACTGTTTGCCCTTGAATGGAAATTCCTGCCTGATGAACGCTGTGCGGCGATCCCGAGATCAAAGGGTGCCAGTCAAAAAGAGGTTTTTCCTGCCATAGCAACAGATAGGCACAGGTATTTGGAAGCCAATAGGCGTGCTGTGGAATGCTTTCCGGGGTCAAGGAAATGCACTCAGGAACAAATTGACGGCGGATGCTGTATTGGCTGCACCGACAGGTATCATTGTCAAACAAACGGCAGGCAACGCGGGTTAAAAACACCTCGCCACTGTCTTCATCTTCGATTTTATTCAGGCAGCATTTTCCGCAGCCATCACACAGCGCTTCCCATTCGTCGACCGACATCTCGGCAAGAGACTTTTTCTTCCAAAATTCTGCGGTAAGGCCGCTGTGTTCGGCCCGTTCCCTCTCGGTCATTTTGCAGCCAGTATTTCACGCGCCAAAAGGCAATCGGCATCCATTTGTTCAATGAGCGCCTCTAAGCTGTCAAATGACAGCTCAGGGCGAAGAAACTCAACCAATCCTATGGACAGGCTAGTGCCATAAAGGTCGCCGGAAAAATCAAAGATAAAGGTTTCCAAATTTGGTGTGTTTTCCCCAAACATCGGGCGCACTCCCAATGATGCCGCGCCGTGGTAAGATCCGGCAAAGGGACCATCTAGAATATCCACCATCACCGCATAAACCCCGAGTTTCGGGAGGTGCAAACCGTCCAGTGACATATTGGCCGTTGGATAGCCCAACTCGCGGCCACGTTGCTCACCGCTGATAACCGGGCCCTCTATGCGGTGCCAATGGCCAAGTTGATCAGCCGCATCGCGCGGCCGTCCTTCGGTTAGCGCCGTTCTAATGGACGTTGAGGAAACTTCGCCAAGGCCTGCCGCTATCAAGGGCGCAATCGTCACCCCAAAGCCGTATTCATGCCCGAAGCTCACTAGATCCTCGACCGTGCCTGCACGGGCTTTGCCAAATCGAAAATCGGCGCCAACCACGATGTGTTTTAACCCCAAACCATCGACAATGACGCCTTTTGCAAACTCTTGCGGAGTAAGCGCCGACAGCGCTGCGTTGAAATTTAGCTCATAGAGCCGCTCGACCCCAAGTTTTTCCAAACGGGTTGAGCGGGCTTCAGGACTCATTAACCTAAAGTCTGGCGCATCAGGGGCAAAATAACTTCTTGGGTGCGGCTCAAATGTTAAAACCCCCAAAGGGGCCGAAATAGCGCTGCCTTGGGTTCGGGCAATGTCGATCACGGACTGGTGCCCAAGATGAACACCATCGAAGTTGCCAATAGCAACACTCGCACCTTTGTCCTGAGGCTCTACATATTTAAAATCACGAATAATTCTCATAGATTTGAGGTAGCGCTCAAATCAGCCAGACGCAAGGGCGAGCAATGCGTTAATCAAATTTCCGGCTTGGGGCTAAAACAGTGGCCTCTCCTACAAGAACGTTTTTCCCGTCGACCTGACAAAGGCAGTCCATGCGCACCCGCCGTTTTGCTAGATCTATGTCGGTGACTGTCACCGCGGCGTAAACCATATCCCCGGGCCTAACAGGCGCGAGAAATTTTAAAGTTTGTCCCAGATAAACAGTCCCGTGACCGGGAAGCTGTTCGCCGATCACCGCCGAAATCAGGCCTGCTGTAAGCATTCCGTGGGCTATTCTTCCTTCAAAAATCGTATCCTGCGCATAGGCGTCATCCAGATGAACAGGATTATGATCCGTTGATACTTGGGCAAACATTTCTATATCTTCATCGCTCACCACTTTTCTAAGGTGGCGGGTCATGCCCATTTCGATATCTTCTATACAAATTGTTCCGCGCGGCAGATTGTCCAACATGGGGTCCTCAAGATGGTCTTGTAATTTTTTTACAAATTACATTTTACCTGAGAAACTTTATTACTTTGCAGGTGCAGAAAATCAAGCCCTATTTCAGCGTAAAAACCCAATTGTATAGCGTGGAGCTTGGGTTTCGGCGGCAAGATAGGAGTTTAAGGCTTCAGGATTTGGTTGATTTTCTGTTTTGGTTTCCTCGGCCGCCAAACCGCCTGAGATAAACAAAGCATCAATGCCTTCATCCATCGCGCCCTTGATATCTGTTTGAATGCCATCGCCAATGGCCAAAATTCTCGTGTCGGGAATTGGTTCACCCATTGCCGCCAACCTGCGGCGCGCAAGATCATAAATCGGGGCATGGGGTTTGCCAAAATAAAGGCTTTCACCGCCCATTTCGGTATAGAGCTTTGCCAATGCCCCAGCGCACCATTCGCGGGTATTTCCCCGATCCACAATGATATCAGGGTTTGCACAAAGCAGTTTTAAACCTCTGCTTTGTGCATAGCTAAAGTCTTTGCGCATGACCTGTGGATCGGCTTGCGCATCAAAGGGACCAGTACACACGATACCTTCGGCCTCTTCTAAAGAAACGCGCCGGATATCCATTGGGTCGTCCAAAATTTTCAGTGGATCAAAAAACGGCAGATCGCGCGGCTCTCCGATGAAATAAATATCCTGCCCGACAGCCCCTTGATAAAGGGCTGAGCGTGCGCTGTCGCCCGAAGATGCTATGGTATCCCAAGCCTCATCATAAACGCCGAAGGTAACAAGCTGCTTTTGAACCCCGGCGCGCGGTTTCGGCGAATTGGTCACCAAAACAACTTTTCCCCCGGCCTTACGATAGTCCTTAAGCGCCTGATTGGCGGCGGAAAAAGCTTTGACGCCGTTATGAACACAGCCCCAAAGATCAACAAATAGGGCATCATATTGGTCAGCAATTTCCGAAAGAGAGCTAATAATTTGCGTCATTTTGATCCCTTAGCAGAGTTGTCTTTTGCAGCTGCCCGCTTGGTATCATTCGTTTTGCAAATTGAAAATACACTTATAGGATCGAAGAGGTAGATATATTGTGATGCACCATTTCGACGCAAAACGCCACGCATTAACATATTAGCGCGGCCTAGTCTTTGGCAATTTCAGAAAAGCAAGATGCAGGCAAAGCCCCGAAATCAATCGGGGCTTTGCAAATGTCTTTACAGCAGTGGTGCAATCACCAAGCTGACAATAGCCATCACATTGATCAGAATGTTCATGGATGGACCTGATGTATCTTTGAAGGGGTCACCAACTGTATCGCCCACAACAACGGCACTGTGAGTTTCAGAGCCTTTGCCGCCAAGGTTGCCCTTTTCGACATACTTTTTGGCATTGTCCCAAGCACCACCGGCATTCGCCATCATAAGGGCCATCAACACACAGCCCAGAAGCGCGCCGCCAAGCATACCGCCAAGCGACTGAGCGCCCAGACCAAAACCAATCACCACTGGCGCGCCAACAGCAATTGCACCCGGCAGGATCATCCGCTTCAGGGCAGCGGTTGTCGCAATATCCACACAGCTTGCTGTATCAGGCTCAGCTTTGCCTTCAAGCAATCCAGGAATTTCGCGGAACTGTCTGCGGATTTCGTTGATCATGTCAAACGCCGCTTCACCCACAGCCGTCATTGTGATGGATGCAATCAAGAACGGGATCGTTCCGCCGATAAACATCCCAACCAGAACTGTCGGATCAGAGATCTGCAATGTGAATTCGCCTCTTCCGCTGGCAGCCCAAGCGGCCTCAACAGTTTCCGAGAACGCAGCAATAATCGCCAAAGCGGCCAGAGCAGCAGCGCCAATGGCAAAGCCTTTACCGATCGCAGCTGTTGTATTGCCGACCTCATCAAGGCCATCTGTGATTTTGCGTGTCTCTTCGCCCATCCCAGCCATTTCAGAAATGCCGCCGGCATTGTCTGCAACAGGGCCGTATGCGTCGATTGCCATGGTGATACCAACTGTGGCCAGCATACCGACCGCGGCAATGCCCACACCATAAAGGCCGGCAAGCGATGTCGAGATAAAGATAATTACTGACAACACCAAAATCGGTGCAACAACTGATTCAAGTCCGACCGCAAGGCCTGTGATCATCACAGTGGCTGTACCAGTTTCACCCGATTTAGCAATTTTGCGAACCGGCGAACCACCTGTATAATATTCTGTGATCAAGCCGATTGCGATACCGCCGACGGCACCGCTGACAACGGCCCACCAGTAATTTGCAGAAATGCCCATATACTGAATTAGGAACCATGCCATGATGATAAACACCAAAGGCGCGCCCATTGTGCCGCTGCGCAAAGCTGCCTCAGGGGCAGCACCAGAGCGCATGTTAACAACAATGATACCCAAAACTGACGCTATCAGACCGATGCTGGCCAGCATTAAAGGCAGCGCCATCATCGCGGCCTGAAGATCAGGGCCAATAGCCATTGTTGCGGCAATCGCAATACAAGCGATCATGGAGCCACAATATGATTCAAAGATGTCTGATCCCATGCCCGCAATGTCGCCCACGTTGTCACCAACATTGTCAGCAATCACGCCCGGGTTGCGTGGATCATCCTCTGGGATGCCGGCTTCAACCTTACCAACCAAGTCAGCGCCTACGTCTGCGCTTTTGGTAAAGATACCACCACCGACACGTGAAAAGAGCGCCACGGTTGACCCGCCCATACCAAAGCCGTGAATGGCTTCTGCTGTATGCGGATCACCACCGAAGTAGTAGTAAAGACCGCCCAGACCCATCAGGCCAAGCGAGGCAACACAAAGGCCCATGATCGATCCGCCCAAAAAGGCAACCGACAATGACTTTGCAGCGCCGTCTTGGTTGGCTGCAACCGCAGTGCGCACATTGGCTTTGGTCGCTGAGAACATTCCAAGATAGCCTGCGACGGCGGAAGAAACCGCGCCAACCACAAAGGAAATCGCTGTATTGATGCCCAGCGGCGAGAAATAAATCCCCGCAAGAAGCACCAAGCAAAATAGCCCAAGCATTTTGTACTCGCGGTGCATAAACACCATAGCGCCCAAATGGATTTGGTCACCGATTTTTTTCACTAAGCCGTCACCTGCGTCTTGCCTCAATACCATCTGGTAAATAACAAACGCTATGATTAACCCCAACACGCCAAGTGCGGGCGGCAGCGCCAATAAATTAGTCATCCGTGGATTTCCTTTTTTGTGCTAAGAAACTGTTAGAGCGGGTTTTACCTATATTTACGTCGGCGTTGCAACACATTAATGCACAAATATTGGGCCCGACAAATCCAATGGATCGCGGGTTGTTTATCTGGGACTTTTTTGCAGTGTTAGCAAAGGTGCATTTTGCACCAAAGTAGAAGGGCCTTCTATCTTCTAACTATATGTAAAATATATATATACTCCTCAGCACCTACCTATTTGGATATCCATCGTTTCTCATTCAACGCATCCTTGAACCCCGGATCAAGAAAGCCACTTCGCATCCTAATTTCTTTCGAATTTTTAGGTATTGGTGTTGCCCAAATGCTTAAAGATATCTCTTTTTCAGCGCCGCAATGGAAAGGACAACACGTTGTGGATCATGAACTTTGGGTTTTTGATGCCTCAATCGGTTAAGCCGCCAAATTACAACCACCTTCAAGGGACCTATGAAGCGCAGGAATAATCTGTTTTTTGCGGCTCATTATCCCGGGCAATACCACTGTGTCTTCAGTTGTTTTAACCCCAAAAACCTGCTCTAAGAGCGCTTTGGTGTGACCGTCTGGAATAATCAAGGTTGCTTCCTCTTTAGAGATATCAATCACAAACGCCAAAACCTGATCCACATCACTTGAAGCGCAGATATCAGACATCGCGTTTTTCAATCCCTCTTTACGGTTCAAGACAGATTGCGGTGTTTGTGTCTCAAGCAAGGACACTCGGTATTTTGTCTCTTTGATCACATAGTCTTTGCTGTCCATCGCAATTAAACTCCTATCGGACAGACCTGATATATCTGACTTAGCGTCGAACATTTGGTTTGCATAAGTTTCAATATCGACCTTGAGCTCTGCGGCAAGTCGCCCTGCAACAGTTCGGTCGTGGTCGGTTGTTGTCGGGCTTTTAAATGCCAAAGTATCAGATAGGATACACGACAGCGCCAGACCTTTTAATCCGTCAGGCATTTCATCAGCCGCTTTGCTGCCCATGAGTTCAATCATCAATGTTGCCGTGCACCCAAGAGGTCGAACTGTGATGTTGACGATATCCTTGGTGACAAGACCCCCCACCCATTTATGGTGATCGATTATTTCGCGAATCTGGCACTCATTGATATTTTGTGGCAGCTCGTCTGGATTGTTTGTGTCAACAATCACAACAGGAGTGTCAGCAGCCAATTCACCAAGGATATCAGGGCTGGTCATACCCCAATAGTCCAAGACGAATTTTGCTTCATTATTTGGCTTTCCAAGTACTTTGGCGGATGCCGGTACTTTTTTAATTTCCGTCAGATACCACGCCCAAATGAGTGCGCTGCAGGTACTATCCGTATCAGGAGATCGATGACCAAAGACAAACATATTTATAAAACCCTCTCACCATAATACAACCACCGAGTGTGCTATACGCTGCACTGCGGCATTTGTCACCCGACTGCGACCAAATGGCCTAAGCTCGGAGGAAAACAGGCTTATTTTCAGAGGATAAATTAGGCTCATACCGATATCCGCCAGCATCAAAATCACATAATGCCGCCGGGGTTGCGATTCGGTTTGAAACAACAAAACGCGCCATGGCCCCACGCGCACGCTTTGCATAAAAGCTAATAATTTTTGGGCCCTTTTCGGTGCTTTCCATAAACACCGGCGAAATTACCGGCACTGACAGTGCTTGGGCATCCACGGCTTGAAAATATTCTTGTGAAGCGCAATTAACCACCGCTTTGCTTTGGGTGGTTTTTGCTTGCGCGCTTAACTCTAATGCCAATGCTGAGCCCCAGTATTCATAAAGGTTTTTACCGTGCTCGGTCTTTAACCGGCTGCCCATTTCCAACCGATAGGGTTCAATTTCATCCAAGGGGCGCAGTATCCCGTAAAGGCCCGATAAAATCCGCAAATGATCTTGGGCCCACCGCAGCGCATCGGCATCTAAGGTTGCCGCCTCAAGCCCTTGAAACGTATCGCCTGCAAAAGCAAAGGCTGCGGGTTTGCGATCTTGGCTGCCAAAATCAGAAAATCTTTGTTGGTTCAGCTTTGCCAAATTGGGGCTGATCTTCATCAGCTTTTCAAGCTCACCGCTGGTCAGTTTCGCCGCTTCCGCTACCAGTTCGCGCGTACGTTCTGGGAACACTGGCTGTGTTGGCTGCACTCCGGCGACCGGGTCCATATCAAGTTTTTTAGCGGGTGATACAACAACCAGCATGAGCGACCTCAAATGTTTACAGATTATTATTTAGGGCGCTTTTTCAAAGACGTCCAGAAACGCTTGGCCAAACCGATGTGTTTTTTGATCGCCCAGCACTTTTGCCATGCTGTCCAGATCACGCGGCTTTAGCTTGACAAGTTTGGCCAGCAAAGCGGCAGAGCAACTTAAAGGTTTGTCGATGCCCTGCGCCCCGCGCGACAGATCGGCTTGAACCTCAAGCAACCGATCGTAAAGCTCGCCATCCTTGCGTCCAGCAAGTTTTCTACGCTGCGGATGGGGCTGTGTGACGCTTTCGTTGATCACATTTAAAAATGTCAGACCGTAGTTTTCCAGTTTTTTGGTGCCGACGCCGTTGATGCGTGCCATATCATCAAGGGTTTCTGGACGGCTTTGGGCCATCTCGATTAAAGTGCGATCGTTAAAGATGATATAGGCGGGCACATGCGCTGCCTCGGCCAACCGGCGCCGCTGTGCTTTAAGAGCCGCCAGTAAGGGCGCATCTTCTTCACCAACGAGCGCCTTTGCCTCGGCGCCTTTTTGGGTATGTTTCAGCGTGTCTTTTCGCAGCGATATGGATTGCTCTGCGCGCAGCACAGGCAATGCGGCATCCGTCATTCGAAGGGCGCCCATCCGCTCTTTGTCAGGCCGGATTAAATCATGGCCCATCATTTGTCGAAAAACCGCCAGCCATTGCGCCCGAGAAAGGTCTTTACCAACCCCAAAGGTGGGCAGGTCCTGATGCCCGCGCTGCCGGACCTTTTCTGTTTCCTGACCCAGTAAAATATCTATCAGATGCCCAGCGCCAAATGTTTCTTTGGTGCGCAAGGCCGCAGACAAAGCTTTTCGAACAACATCGGTTCCGTCAAATATCTCAGGTGGCTGATTGCATAAATCGCAGTTTTCACAGGTGATTTCTGTTTCACCAAAATAGGACAAAAGCGATTTTCGGCGGCACTCTAGAGCCTCTGCCAGACCCAGCAATGCATTCAAGCGGCCGTGATCGGCCAAACGCCGATCGGCGTGCGCCAGTCCTTCGTCGATCTGGCTTCGCCGCAGACGAATGTCTTCAGCGCCATAAAGCGTCATCGCTTCGGCTGGCGCGCCATCGCGCCCGGCGCGGCCAATTTCCTGATAATAGCTTTCGATGGATTTGGGCAGGTCAGCATGCGCAACCCAGCGGATGTCGGGTTTATCCACCCCCATTCCGAAAGCCACCGTTGCGACAACAATCAGACCGTCCTCGGTGGCAAACCGGGCTTCAACGTCGCGCCGCATATCGGCCTCCATCCCGCCGTGATAATGGCAGGCAGAATGCCCCTCTTCGCGCAGCGCGGCGGCAAGCGTTTCGGTTTTGGCGCGGGTCCCGCAATACACGATCCCCGATAGCCCTTTTCGCGCCGCAGCAAAAGCAAGCAGCTGCTTTCGGGGGGCATTTTTTGTGGCAAAGGATAAATGAATATTCGGTCTATCAAAGCCGCGCAGAAATGTTGTGGGCGCTGCGCCGTCGAACAATCTTTCGATAATTTCTTGCTGGGTTTCGGCATCTGCCGTGGCCGTAAAAGCGGCCAAGGGTACGCCCAAAGCCCTCCGCAACGGGCCAATTCGCAAATAATCAGGCCGAAAATCATGTCCCCACTGGCTCACACAATGGGCTTCATCCACCGCCAGCATACTGACGCAATACCGCCGCAATACCGATTGCATAGAATCCGCCGCCAGCCGTTCTGGTGCCAGATATAAAAGCTTTAGTTTTTCTGCGTTCAACGCCTCAAAAACCGCGTCTGTTTCCTGCTGTGTATTGGCAGATGTTAACGCCCCTGCAGCAATACCCGACGCCTGCAATGCGCGCACCTGATCCCGCATCAACGCGATCAATGGAGAGATGACAACCGTCACCCCATCGTGCAGCAGCGCGGGAAGTTGAAAACACAAAGATTTGCCACCACCAGTGGGCATTATGGCCAAAACATTATCGCCGCAGGCCACGGCTTCGACGATTTCCTTTTGACCGGGGCGAAACTTACTAAACCCAAAAACATCGCGCAGCAGCGTTTCTTGGTGCGCCATCAAAGTCCCTGTTTTTCTTTTTCAATGCTCGTAAGCTGGGTGTCCCACACTCATCAGCATCAAACAAGTCCCGGACATGAAATTAACCAAAAATATTGCTCAATTGGCTTTCAATAAGGTTAAAGTATCCACAATCAACAGTTGCTTAGCGCAATAGGATTTCTGGCAAGATATAATCACGCAAGGAAATGATAATGACAAAAACCACCAAGGGCGCAAGATCAAGCGGACGCGTGTCAGGAAGAATGCGCCGGATCGGATTGTAAATCGGCTCCAAAAGCCGGTTTAGACCGAACCAGATTTGCGACACCAATTGCTGATGCAAATTAAGCACCTGAAAGCTAATGAGCCAGCTCATGATGATATGCACAATCATGATAAAAAAAGCGATATCAAGAACCAGTCTGATCGGTCCGTAAATTGCCATCATCTTTGCGGCCTCCTAACGTTAGTACTGCACAAGTAGGGAATTGAATACAAAAGGGCAAGGGGAGCGCTTATACAGCGCTTAAATTAATCATCTGCAACATCTGTTGTTCGCAACCTTCCGCGGGTGACTTTCACGCCAGAACGGGCCTTTTTTGACTCTAACCTGCGCCGTTGACTGGCTTTGGTTGGCCGTGTCGGAATGCGCCTTTTCGGAGCAATCAACGCACGAGAAATCAATTCAACCAACCGCACACGTGCAATTTCACGGTTGCGCCCTTGATGACGGGTTTCATCGCACTGGATGATAATTGCACCTTCTTTGGTCCATTTTCGCCCTGCCAGTTTTTTGAGCCGTGATTTCACCGGGTCGGTTAAAGACGAAGATCTGGCCGCTTCAAACCGCAGCTCAACCGCCGAGCTGACTTTATTGACGTTCTGTCCTCCCGGGCCAGATGCGCGGGTAAAGTGCTCTGTCAGTTCCCAATCCTGCAGGCTAATGTCGTCCGAAATCCGCAGCATTTTTCAGGTATCCTGATCTAATCCCTAAAATATTCTTTGGTTTCATTCAAAAAGGGTCGTCCGTTGCGGACGACCCTTCGAGACTTACGGAGGTGGGCCGGTTAGGCACTCACCAATTCAGTCGATCTCACGACCAAGGGTTGCCTTAGGCGTGCATCTCCCAAACTGTTCCGACACCTCTCTCCAATACCTCTCTAGACACTGGACCACCTCCTTTCGTTTTGTTTCAGATACTAAGTATGGTGGCACAGATTAAAGATTTGTCAAAATGTTTTATGCAGAGGGTTGCAAAATTTTGCCGATAGCAATCCGAAAGGGGATCAGTGCAATCAATGCTAAGGTCATTTTTACCATCCAATCGGCAATGGCCAAAGATACCCAGAGCGGATAAAGCCCGCCAATAGTCATCAGCGGAACGGCTTCCCATGCCCAAGAGATTTCTTCATTAGCAGAGGCGGGAAAAAGCGTGATGCTGGCAGAAAAGGCAATGGTGAAAAACAGTGCCGTATCCAAAGCCGAGCCGACAACACTAGAGGCCAGAGGCGCGCGCCACCAAACGCCTTGTCGCATCCGGTCAAAGATGAAAACATCGACCAGTTGGGCTGTTAGAAATGCAATCCCGGAACCAACGGCAACCCGTAATGCAACGGCAGCATATTCATATCCGTCACCCTGCAGCATGATTTGACTGCCAATCAAAGAGCATAGAATGCCAGCCACAAAACCTACAAACACAACCCGCCTTGCGGCAGCTGGTCCATATACGCGGTTCATTAGATCTGTCACCAAAAAGGCGAAAGGATAGGTAAAGGCACCCCAGGTCAGTAGCCCATCGAGAATGAGGAACTGAACCAGAATGTTTGAGGCCACAACAATGGCCGCCATGGCAATTACGCCGGTAAGAAGTCTTTGCATTTTGTAATCCGTTTTATCAAGGTCGCGGAGACTTGGCCTTTGACCGCCAAAGGCCTGCCGCGTCTAAGCGCTTCTTCTTTGGGCGTCAATAGCAAGACGTGTTGAAGACAATACCGGACCGAAAAATTATGCCTCCGAGCTGTCGTATTCACCCTTAGGGTGAACCCACAACAGCAACACCAGACCCACAATGAAAAGACCAACAAGCGGCGAGATGCCAATGCGCGCATCGCCGCTAATGGCTGTGACAACCCCGATAAGTGCCGGGGCAAGAAAGGCTGTTGCCCGCCCGGACAGAGCATATAGCCCAAAGCCCTCGGTGGCTTGCTCCGGACGCGTGTGACGCACCATCATTGAGCGGCTCGCAGATAGCAAAATGCCGCCCATACCCCCAATGAAGACGCCACAGGTATAAAAAACCAAATCCGGCATATTAGAACCCTCGGGAACGGCCACGCCGAACACATGGGTCAATGAGGTGTTGACGATGACAAAACAAACGACGGTCAAGATACAAACCATGACAACAATCACTGGCTTTGGACCAATCCTTCGATCCAAAAAGCCTCCTAGCCAGCTGAAAAGAGCAGCAGATACGGCTGCGATAATGCCGAACTGACCCAATTTAACTATATTCCAATTCAAAACCAGCACTGCATAGGTACCGCCGAACGTATAAAGACCATTTAAAGCATCGCGATAAAACATGGACGCAAAAAGATATGAAAACAGGCTCTTTCTGGACGGAAGCGATTTTATTGACCCAATAAGGTTTGTTAAACCTGCCGAAATGTTCACTTTCTGCCGAAGCGATTTATCTTCGCGCACCCATGCAAAATAGGGGATCATGAAAATTGCAAACCAAATTGCCACAAATGGCCCGACAAAACGTGTTCCCTCTTTTTGCGAGGCATCCAAACCAAACAAGGGATCCATTTCAAGGATCATCGTTTTGCCGTTGTCTTGTTCGACAAAAAACAACAGCATGATAAGCAATGACAAAACCCCACCTGCATAGCCGAACCCAAAGCCCGATCCGGATATTTTGCCAACCTCATCAATGGATCCAAGCGAGGGGAGCTGGGCATTTGTGAAAATGTAAGTGTACTCGGCCATAATGAAACAAAGACCAAAAACTGACAGCATCAGCCACATGTTCGAACCGTCTGGCAATGTAAACCAGAGCGCTAGGGCAGTCACCAAATAGATCACAGAAAATGTACTTATCCAGGGCTTTCTTAACCTTGTCGTATCGGCAATAGCCCCGAGTATCGGGCCACCAAATCCGATGATCAGACCGATGATCGCCAAACAATTTGACCAAACGATCTGGGCATTGGCATCTGCCATCGTTTCATCCTGCCCAAGCCCCATATAATATTGCGAGGCCACAATGGCAAAATACGGCCCAAAGACAAATGTCATGAGCAGAGTGTGAAACGGCTGGCTCGCCCAATCATAAAAGAACCATCCCCAGATTTTTTTTTCGATTGCCCATGTGAGTGCTTTCCCAGTTGCCTGATTGACTTAGACCACTTTACTGAAACGAGATCAAGCAATTCCTTTAAAACCGAAAAGCACCCAAATTCTTTCTAAACAAAAACTTCAATGGGCTTTTGGTGACCTAATTTGAATATGCGTTTGTAGCGTTCAATCTCTGACTTGGGCCCCATCGCCTTATTGGGATTATCCGAAAGCTTGACAGTTGGCCGGCCATTGGCTGACACCGCTTTACACACCAAAGAAAATGCGCCCAACTGTTCATGGGGCACAAGGCCGCGAAAATCATTGGTTAAATTCGTGCCCCAGCCAAACGATACTTTAACGCGGCCGGAAAACTTCTTATGCAGATTAATGATGCTCTCTGTATCGAGACCATCCGAAAAAATTACCAGTTTTTGTGTTGGATCTTCGCCGCGATCCTGCCACCACTTAATGGCAATTTCTGCACTGGCAGCAGGATCGCCACTGTCAATGCGCACTCCAGTCCATGCAGCAAGCCAATCTGGTGCATTTTGTAAAAAGCCCTCGGTTCCATAAGTATCGGGCAAGATTACTCGCAAATTTCCATCATGTTCCTCTTGCCAGTCTGAAAGGACGTGATAAGGCGCTGCCGCGAGCTGGTCATCCGTTTCTGCCAGAGCGCAGTACACCATTGGAAGCTCATGCGCATTTGTGCCAATGGCTTCAATGTCCCGTTCTCTGGCCACTGCACAATTTGATGTGCCGATAAATTTTTCGCCCAAGCCTTCCAGCATTGCTTGCACACACCAGTCCTGCCAAAGATAAGAGTGTCTGCGGCGCGTGCCAAAGTCTGCTATGCGCAAATCCTCTATTTTGCGCAGGCTTTCAATTTTTTCCCAAAGCTTTGTCATTGCCCGAGCGTAAAGCACCTGCAGTTCGAACTTTGCCATCCCTTTTAGAACCGCGCGTCCACGCAACTCCATAAGCACCGCAAGAGCAGGAATTTCCCACATCATAACCTCGGGCCAGCTGCCCTCAAAGGTCAGCTCGAATTGACCGTCGCGTTTTTCAAGATGATAATCCGGTAGCCGCAAGTTTTCGAACCACTCCATAAAATCCGGTCGAAACATCTGCCGCTTTCCATAAAAGGTATTGCCGCGCAGCCAAGTGCTTTCACCGCGCGTCAGGCTTAAGCTGCGGATATGATCGAGTTGCTCACGCAATTCGCCTTCGTCGATCAGCTCTGCAAGCCGCAGATCTTTGGACCGGTTGATAAGGCTAAAGGTTACATGGGTATCAGGCTTATTCCGATAGATGGATTGGCACATTAAGAGCTTGTAAAAATCCGTGTCGATCAATGATCTGATGATCGGGTCGATTTTCCATTTATGGTTCCAAACCCGCGTCGCTATATCAACCATTTACGCCCTCCAAAGAATACAAACTCTGCTCATTTTCTATTGTGCAGTGGCCTGTGGTCAATCCTTACCTATTGAATGACAGGCTGTTTATCGCCCCGCTCCTAATGCCCTAAGTGTGCTAAGTGCCGATAAATGGCAACCGGTCTTTTGTGTCGATATTCTGTTTCAAACAGATAACATCATAACGGATCATCATATGCTTTAAAGAAATTTGAGTGTTTCATAATCATTTACCGCATGTCAGCCGGAAGATCAAAAGCCATTTTTTTGCCACCAGTCAGTTTAACCAACAATATAGTCTTGTTCAACGGAACAGAATACATGAAGTACCAACAAGCGCTTTAATGGAAAACGTTTCCCCAATTTATAAAGATCACCATCCATTTCGCAAAACTGAAATCAATAAAATAAAATATAATTAGTTATAAATATTACCTTTTTTAATAATCTTTTTTTAATTTTGGCCTATTAAATAAATATGACCCTATAATATTTTATAGTTGGTGGTCGAATATAGAACACGCTGCTAAAAAGTTTTGGGTTATCTTTTTTTGAACGCGCTTTTTAGCGCGTTTTTAATTGTGGCATCCGCCCACGCGGAAAACAACCGTAATCTACCCATATCAGGCCAAGTTATTTCTGGCGGCGGGAACCTCCATCAATCCGCCAATAACCTGTTGGTAAATCAAAGTTCCGACAAACTCATTTTAAACTGGCAATCGTTTTCTATTGCACTTGGTCATCAGGTTGAATTCAAACAGCCCTCATCCGCTTCAACAGCACTCAACAAGGTCTCGGGGGGTTCCCATCCGAGATTTTCGGAGCTCTGAAAGCAAACGGCCGC
>CABZJG010000022.1 GCA_902525995.1 Paracoccaceae bacterium
AGTTACTGTATATTGATTTTCTGCCGAATTTTGGTCACGTACCCAATTGAGAAAATCAACCAATTGCGGTGTTAATGCATTCGGAGTAATGGCGGTTAAAAAGTCGCCTTCGTCTTCCATAAAACCGCCGGGATACCGCAGATCGCTTAAGCCCAACGCCGAAGCGCTTTGGGCAAAATGTGACATAACCTGAGCCTCGTCAGAGATATTAACACGGTGCAGCGCATTGCCGCCGAAATGTGCCCTCTGCACGATGTGCTGGGTGGGGGTAGCGGAGCTGATGGAAAGGCTCTTATTGAACACCATGAAAAAGTTCCAGAATTGATAACATCATCACATAAAAGCATGTGATAATATCAAAACGGTAAGATAGCTTGGCCTCAATTTCCAATACCCAGGGCTGCAAACTGACTTATGCAAATACGCAAATAGAAAATATTTTGAGAGGCAGTTTTCGCAATATTCGTGATCATTAAGTGAAAAAAGTGCTGAAAAACAGTGATTAAGGCGTCAGCTGTTTTGTTTTGCGGATTTTGTGATTCTCAAAAAGAAAAAATATGGAAAGGGTGAATTTTCCAGCTCCCGGCACATTTCCGTCAAGTCTGAAAGACAAAAAAGTCAAAATGCTACTATTTGAGCAAGAGTACCTGTGGGCGATCGGGGGGCAAAATTTACCTAGCGGTCGGTTGAGGTGGCACTTGAAATTGGATTTTAGGGGGCAAGATACAATATAAATGTCAGTTAAAAAGGTTTACTTGCGGCTTTTGCTTGACCTGCCTCATCGAATTGGCCTTAAGGCATGCAGCAGAAAATATAGGATTGCTATGACCCGCGACCGTGTTCCGCCACCGATTGAAACTGATCGAAAAACATCGCGCAAACTGACGGCGCTAACTGGGCTTTTGCCGTTTATACTGCCGTATCGGGGTTTGATCGCGGCGGCTGTGCTTGCTTTGATGGTCACGGCGGCTGTTTCCTTGGTATTGCCTTTGGCTGTGCGCCGGGTGGTGGATAATTTCAACACCTCGCAAGAGGCCATATTGGACCAGTATTTCGCCGCAGCCCTTGGGATGGCTTTGCTTTTGGCTTTGGGCACGGCGCTGCGTTATGCGCTGGTCACGCGGCTTGGCGAACGGGTAGTGGCAGATATTCGCAAAGCGGTCTTCGATCGGGTTATTTCTATGAGCCCGGCCTTTTATGAAAACATTATGACCGGTGAGGTACTGAGCCGGATTACAACCGACACCACATTGATTCTATCTGTGGTGGGCTCGTCAGTTTCAGTGGCGCTGCGCAATGTGTTGATTTTCTTTGGTGGGTTGATTTTGATGTTGGTGACATCGGCAAAGCTGACCTCACTGGTATTGCTCATCGTTCCGGCGATCTTGATCCCGATTTTGACCTTGGGCCGCCGGGTGCGTAAACTCAGCAAAGAGAACCAAGATTGGATCGCAGCAAGTTCTGGCACAGCATCCGAAGCCTTGAGCGCGGTGCAAACGGTTCAGGCCTTTACCCATGAAATCCAAACTCGGGAACGGTTTGCTGAGGTCACAGAAAAAAGTTTTCACTCGGCCAGCAGGCGGATCAATACCCGCGCATTGATGACGCTGATTGTTATCTTCTTGGTCTTTGCCGGTATTGTTGGCGTGCTTTGGATCGGTGCCCGTGATGTGCGCTCTGGGGTTTTAACGCCTGGCACGCTGGTGCAGTTTGTCATTTATGCTGTGATGGTGGCCGGCTCGGTTGCGGCTCTTTCTGAAATATGGGGCGAATTGCAACGGGCGGCCGGCGCTACGGACCGACTGGTCGAGCTATTGGCCGTCGAAGATACCGTCAAAGACCCGATAAGCCCAAGCCCGCGCCGTGCCAATGGTCAAGGCGCAATTCAGTTTGAAAATGTAACGTTTCGCTATCCTTCACGGCCATCAGCTGCTGCGCTCGAGAGTATTTCGTTAGATATAAAACCCGGAGAAACTGTTGCCTTGGTTGGCCCCTCAGGGGCGGGCAAAACCACCATCATTCAGCTGATTTTAAGATTTTATGATCCTGATTCAGGCCGGATTACATTGGATGGGGTAGAGCTTGGAAAAATGCGCCGCGATGATTTTCGCCAAACTATGTCGCTTGTCTCGCAAGACCCGATTATCTTTGCCGCCACTGCACGCGAAAATATCCGCTTTGGCCGGCCGTCGGCATCGGATCAAGAAATAGAAGCCGCCGCTCAGGCGGCGGCAGCGCATGGGTTTATCTCTGATTTGCCGGATGGCTACGACACTTATGTGGGCGAGCGCGGTGTGATGCTCAGCGGTGGACAAAAGCAGCGCATTGCCATTGCGCGTGCCATTTTACGCGATGCGCCGATTTTATTGCTGGATGAAGCCACAAGCGCGCTGGATGCGGAAAGCGAAGTCGCTGTGCAGCAGGCGGTCGAAGCCTTGGCCCGCGACCGTACAACCATTATTGTGGCGCATCGCCTTGCCACTGTGAAAAAGGCTGACCGTATTGTCGTGTTTGATCAGGGCCGGGTTGTTGCCAGCGGCAGCCATCAGGCCTTGGTCGCCCAAGACGGGCTTTATGCCCGTCTGGCACGGCTGCAATTTACGGATGGGGCCTCAGCGGCATAGTTTGATCAATTTGACCTAACGATGCCTTTGCCATGGGCTTTTAGTTTGGCTATTATAGGGCAAAGACAACCACCGTGTTTATGCGGGGCATCCTTCACTGTGCTTTTTGGCATGTAAACGGGGTGTATAATCAATAGAGGAAACAACCATGCCATTTGCGTCAGTCGCGGATTCAATTGCTTATGAAAAGGAAATGCCGTGGGCGGACCGCGATGTTCCAAAGTCACTTTTTAGCCTGCTGTCTCAAACGGCGGGTAAATTTCCAAATCATAACGCGGTCAGTTTTCAATTACAGTCTGGACCCACAGATAAGGCCGAGACATTTACATGGTCGCAGCTGCAGCAAAAAACAGCGCAGGCAGCCAACCTATTTCGCAGCCTTGGGATCGGGCCAAAGGATGTGGTGGCTTATGTGCTGCCAAACTGTAATGAAACGGTTCTGGCCCTTTTAGGCGGTGCAACAGCAGGCATTGTCAGCCCCGTGAACCCGCTTCTAGACCCTGCGCAAATCGCGGCTGTTTTGCGCGAAACCAATGCCAAAGTGGTGGTGACATTAAAAGCTTTTCCAAAAAGTGAAGTGGCGCAAGCGACCGCGCAGGCTGTGGCGGATGCACCTAACGTCCATACGGTGCTTGAGATCGATTTGAATAGGTATCTCACCCCACCCAAAAGTTGGCTAGTGCCGCTGCTTCGGCCCAAAAACCCTGTATCGCATCAAGCCAAGGTTCTTGATTTCAACACTGAGATGGCAAAGCAAAATACAACACTGGATTTCGAAGATATCCAAGAAGACCGCGTCGCGGCGTTGTTTCACACTGGCGGCACAACAGGGATGCCAAAAGTTGCCCAGCATCTCAACTCTGGCATCATCTACAACGGGTGGGTGGGTTCAACACTGCTGTTCACCGAAGAGGATAATGTGATCTGCCCGCTGCCGCTGTTTCATGTGCTTGCCAGCCATGTGATTTTGATGGCAGCCCTGTCATCCGGCGCCCATGTTATTTTCCCAACGCCCGCAGGATATCGCGGCGATGGTGTGTTTGACAACTTCTGGAAGCTGGTCGAGCGCTGGCAGGTGACTTTCATTGTCGGTGTGCCAACGGCTATTTCAGCTTTGATGCAGCGCCCTGTTGATGCAGATATCAGCTCAGTTAAAACCTCATTTTCTGGCTCTGCTCCCTTGCCGGTCGAGCTTTTCCGCAGATTTGAGGAAGCAACAGGTGTGACCATTGTCGAAGGCTACGGGCTGACCGAGGCAACCTGCCTTGTCTCAGGAAACCCGGTCGACGGGGAAAAGAAAATCGGCTCGATCGGAGTGCGGTTTCCCTACACCGACATCAAAATTGTCAAATCCTCCAAAAAGGGTTTGGTCGAATGTGCTACGGATGAAATTGGTGAGATTTGCATCTCAAATCCGGGGGTATGGGCGGGTAACACCTATACCGAAAGTGATAAAAACAAAGACCTCTATTACCAAGATACGCATTTGCGCACTGGCGATCTGGGCCGGATCGACAGTGATGAATACCTATGGATTACCGGCCGCGCCAAAGACCTGATCATTCGCGGCGGGCATAATATTGATCCTGCATTGATCGAAGAGGCGCTACTGGGGCACTCTTCTGTTGCTTTTGCAGGGGCGATTGGCCAGCCGGATGCCCATGCTGGCGAGCTGCCGTGTGTTTATGTCGAGCTGATCGAAGGGGCCAGCGTCACCGAGGCCGAGCTTTTGGATTTTTGCACTGAGAATGTACCAGAGCGTGCAGCGCACCCCAAGCATGTTGAAATCATGGCCGAGTTGCCAAAAACAGCGGTTGGAAAAGTCTTTAAGCCCGATCTTCGGAAAAAAGCGATAACGCGCGTCTACGACGCGGCATTGGAAGACGCGGGGCTTTCCGCGCGGGTGCAAACCGTGATTGATGACAAAAAGCGCGGCCTTGTGGCCCAGATCTCGTCGGACAACAGTGATGATGAAGTTTCCGCAGTTCTGGGCGGCTTCAGCCGGCCATGGGAGCGTTGACCATAAAACGGGCATCAAGGGTTTTGGGGGCCAATTTTTTGGTCCCCTCATGGCTAAAAATTTGACAAAGGCCGAGTGTGAAATAATTTCAAACAAAACAATTTATTGGGTGACATAGCTTTGAGCGAGCAAGTAAACCGCGTTTTGATTATAGGGTCCGCACCGGATGCCACGGTGGCCAGAACTTGGGATACTGTACCATTTGACCGCATCGTTGCCATCAATAACGCGTGGCGTATCCGCCAAGACTGGGACGATTTGATATACCCATATGACTTTCCAGATGTATCTAAGCCGACCGACATGCAGCCAGAGCAAAACTGCATCACAGAAAACGACTTTGTGCCGATTCAAAATAAGTTTGGCGGCTTTGTCTATGCAGGCGCAACCATGGCCTTTACCGCGGCTTATTGGGTGCTGGGCCATTACCGGCCCAAGCAGATCAGCTTTCTCGGCTGTAACATGTGGTACCCGAAGGGTGAAACCACGCATTTCTATGGCTCTGGAACCGCTGATCCATTGCGCGATGACATCACGCTGATGTCCCTTGAAGCAAAATCTTCTCGGCTTTATGCAATGGCGCAAGCGGCGGGATGCGCAATGACCAACCTGTCCGCTGGGCCCACCCGTCTTGTCTGTCCGCAGCAAAGTTACCGCGCGCCTGTGCCCAGACCCTTCGAGGTGGATCAGGCAGCTATGGCAGCAGCGCTCGAGCGCGAAGCCGAACTGGGCTATTACGTTCCCTCAGGACGTTATTGGTTAGAAGCCGACCGGTTTGATGTCAGCGCAATACATACACTTGATCAAATGTGGCTCTCAACCGTGCAGCAGGACAGCGTTGCGGCCGCGGAATAAAACCGCCAGTATTTATAATTTTTTAACTGGGGAGCCGCCGGCGAAACTATTGGCGTTTTGATAGTCGCAGGGCGCATCCTGCATTTGAAGGTGCAACCCTTCGCCGTCAAAGGGATGCGCGCGCGCCAGTGCTTCGTCAACTTCAATCCCCAGTCCCGGGGCTTGTGGTGCCCCGACAAAGCCGTTTTCCACCTGAATACTGCCTTTGATTAAATCGGAGTGAAATTTGGTTTCGATGGTTTCGATGATCAAAAGATTGGGAATGGAAGCCGCAAGATGGATGTTTGCCGCCCATTCAATCGGGCCGGCGTAAAGATGCGGCGCCATCTGCGCATTGAACACCTCAGCGATTGCGGCAAGTTTTTTCATTTCCCAGATCCCGCCGGCGCGCCCCAGTGCAGGTTGCAGGATGGCTGCGCCGCCGGTTTGCAGCAGCGCGGCAAATTCGGCCTTGGTGGTCATCCGCTCGCCGGTGGCAATCGGTATGCGCACCGCATCGGCAACTTTTTTAAACTCAAGCAGATTATCTGGCGGGATCGGTTCTTCGAACCACAGCGGGCTGTAGGGCTCAAGCGCTTGGCCAAGCCGAATGGCGCCGGCAGTGGAAAACTGTCCATGGGTGCCAAACAAAAGATCAGCGCGGTTTCCAACCGCGTCCCGGATGGCTTTGCAGAACGCCACCGACAGCGCGATATCGCGCATTGCCGGCATATGTCCGCCGCGCATCGTGTAGGGGCCGGCAGGATCAAATTTCACTGCCGTATAGCCGCGCTCCACCAATTCCAACGCACTTTCGGCCGCCATATCCGGCGCGCTCCAAAACTCATCCAGATCATGATGCGCCAGAGGATAAAGATAACTATAGGCGCGGATACGCTCGTTCATAACGCCGCCCAGCAAAGCCCAGACCGGCCGCTCGCGGTGTTTGCCCAAAATATCCCAGCAGGCAATTTCAAGCCCAGAAAAGGCGCCCATCACGGTTAAATCCGGCCGCTGGGTAAAGCCCGAAGAATAGACCCGCCGAAACAGCCGCTCGATGTTTTCCGGATTTTCATCCAGAAAATAACGCTCGAATACATCCCGAATGACGGGCTCCATCGCCTTTGGGCCGATGCTTGAGGCGTAGCACTCGCCCCAGCCAACTATCCCGGTATCGGTGGTCAGCTTGACCAAAATCCAATAGCGTCCGCCCCACCCCGGCGCAGGGGGCGCGGTGACAATGATATCAAGATCACGCAGCTTCATGGCAGGCCTTTTTTACTCAAATACAATCACATTCCTGCGCGCCGCGCCAGTTTTTGTATCTTCAATGGCCTCGTTGATTTGATCCAGCTGCCACCGGCCTGAAATCAGCTCGTCTAATTTAAGCCGCCCCTGCTGATAAAGGTCAACCATCCAAGGAATGTCGCGCTTGATCACCACATTGCCCATTTTTGATCCCACCATACCCTGATTTACGGCTGACATCATCACCGGTTCATAGGTTGAGCTTTCGCCAGATTTTGGCATGCCAACCATGACGACTTTCCCGCCATAGGCCAAATAGCGCGGTGCACTGTCATAAACTGCGCTTACACCCACAGTGACGAACACCGCATCAGCGCCGCGTCCTATGGCCTTTTGGGCGGTGCGCCATGGTTTTCCCTCACTTGCCAGAACCGTATCCGTCGCTCCGAATTCGCGCGTGATTTCCAGCTTATCTTCGGTCATATCCACAGCCACAATGCGCCGCGCGCCAGCGATGCGGGCGCCTTGGATCGCATTAAGACCCACCCCGCCGCAACCGATCACAACCGCGTCTTGACCCGCGCGCAGCTCGGCGGCATTGACCACGGCACCGATGCCAGTGATCACACCGCATGCCAGCAGGGAAGCTGCGTCAAATTGCAGATCAGCGGTGAATTTCACCACCTGGCTTTGCTCAACCACAACCTTTTCCGCAAAAGCGCCGCAGGCCATCCCCTGATGTAGGATCCCGCCTTCGGCGGTTGTTAAGGGGCCGTGATCGCCATTGTAGCTGGTTTCGCAAATGGTTGGCGATCCTGCTGCACAGGTGGGGCATTCACCGCAGGCGCGGATCAAAGTCACAACCACCCGATCCCCGATGGCCAGACCGCTGACAGAGGCCCCAATGCCGGTGACTGTGCCGGCTGCTTCATGGCCGTAAACTGCGGGCAATGTGCCGCCCCATGCGCCCGCAGCATATGCAATGTCTGAATGACACACTGCCACCGCCCCAAGCGAAACTTCGACTTCGCTGCCATGGGGTGCGCGCAGATCAACGGTTTCAATACGCAGCGGTTCGTCAAAGCTGTGGCAAACAGCGGCTTTAATCTGGGACATGGGCCTCTCCTTGGCTTTTTGACCAGTTTGTCCAGCTTTAGGCGCAGCGCAAGCCCGAAAACGTCATTGTGGTGCCGGTGACGTTGGGTTTTCAAAAAGGTTTCGAAGCCGCAGAAAGGTGATCAGGCAAGCAACCACCATCAATGCAGCCAGCAAAAAGGGTGCGCCGGGGAAATAAACCGGCATGCTGGGCCGTGAAAACAGCGATAAAAGGCTGGTCATGACAAGCGGGGTCACAATCATTGCCACTGCATTAAGGCTGCTCAGGACGCCTTGTAAGGCACCTTGCATGTCATCTGATATTTTTCGCGACATTATGGCCTGCAGCGCCGGTTGGCTAAGCACGCCAAGCGACGCAATCGGGGTCATCGCCATCAGCATCATTCCATTGCTGACAAAAGCGATAAAGCTCATGGCAAAGATTTCAAACCCGAACCCAAGAATGACAGTGTTACGTTCGCCTAGATAGGTGATTGCAGGGCGCACCAACACCCCTTGTACAAGGGCAAAACAAAGGCCGTATATGGTCAGTGAAATGCCAATCATGCGCGGTGACCATTCAAACCGTTCGGCTGTAAAAAATGGCCATACAGATGGATAAACCGCTGTGCCAATTGCGTAAATCAACAGCACAATCAACAAAGCCTTTAAACCCGAAAAGGATCCAACTGCTTTCATCGCGCCCAATGGGTTTGCTTTTTGCCAGCTAAATTTGCGGCGCATCTGGTCCGTGACAGTTTCAGGCAGTACAAGAAATCCGATCACTGCATTAAGGGCCGCCAATGCAGCAGCGGCATAAAATGGCGCCCGATGGCCCAATTCGCCGAGCAAGCCGCCTAAGACTGGCCCAAGGACAAATCCAACCCCAAAGCCTGCGCCGATCAAGCCGAACCGTGCGGCTTTTTCCTCGGGTTTGGAAATATCGGCCATATAGGCTGCTGCGGTGGCATTGGTGGCAGCGGTGATGCCGCCAATCACTCTGCCGATGAGCAAAAGCCAAATACTCTGCGCCAGCGCCATTATCAGATAATAGCCGACCATGACCGTCAAAGACAAAAGCAATACGGGTTTGCGGCCGGATTGATCCGATAATGTCCCAAGAATTGGGCTAAAAATGAACTGCATAATGGCAAATAAAGACGACAGCACGCCGCCCCAGACAGCAGCCTCGGCAACAGAGGTGTTGGGCAGTACGTCAAGCAAAAGGTCCGGCAATACCGGAATAATCAATCCGATGCCCATCGCGTCGATGACCACGGTCATTACAATAAAAAACACGGTAGATTTTCGGACCCGTGCGGGTGTTTTTTGAGTGCTTGTCATGCGAGGGTGCCTTTGCCGTTCTGTTATTCACACTGCCCAACAGAACGGAAAAATTCGGTCAATATATGGGCATATTCGGCAGGCTGCTCAACGCAGGGAAGATGGCCTGCTTTGCGGATAAGATGAAATTGTGATCCAGGAATTAAGTCAGTTGTTTCGCGCACCAAGTCAGGCGGCGTTGATCCGTCTTTTGCCCCTGCGATACCCAGAACCGGGAGCCGCAAGCCAGAGGTCGAGGTGAAAAAGTCAGTGCCGGAAATTGCAGCGCTGCAGCCAAGATACCCAGCTGCCGGTTGCCGCACCAACATGTTGCGCCAGAGCTGCAAATCACTGCTTGATTGGAACTTTTTGCTAAACCAGCGTTCAAGAGTGCTGTCCGCCAAAGCGTTAATTCCGCCGGTTTTCACCGCTTCGATCCGCTCGTCCCACATAGAGGGTTGGCCAATTTTTGCCGCCGTGTTGGACAGCACCAGAGCGCGCACAATATCTAACCGTTTCACAGCCAGCCCTTGGGCAATCATACCGCCGATGGAGAGGCCGACAAAGATACAGTCCTTGACCTTTAGATAATCCAGCAGGGCTTCGGTGTCGCGCACCAAACTGCCCATAGAGTAGGGCGCAGCTGGACATTCAGAAAGACCATGCCCGCGTTTGTCAAAGCGAATTATCCGCAGCGATTTTGGCAAGAGCGGCAAAATCGGGTCCCAAAGGCGCAAATCTGTGCCAAGCGAATTGGCAAACACCACAGGGTGGCCGCTGGGAGCGCCATCAATGCGATAGTGCAGTTTGATATGTCCCAAATCCGCGTAATGCAAAGTCTTGTCTCTTTCGGGTTTAAAGGCCGTCTGTCACAGCCGGCACCGTCATTTCTCAAATCGCCTGCTGACACATGTGTGTGCGATTGGCAATTAATGCAAATGATTTGCCTCGGATTTTGGCAAAATTATGCTTGGTTTGGTTAGTCTTTGGTTTGTAAAGCCCGGGCAAACATCTCGGCCTCAACATTTCCACCCGAAGCGACTGCAATGACCGTGTCAGAGGCGATGCTGTCGCCATGAAAAAGCGCCGTAGCCAAAGCCACCGCGCCGCCGGGTTCGATAACAATCTTAAGCCGCTCAAACGCCATCGCCATTGCCCGCAAGACTTCGTCTTCGCTGACCACCAGGCCAGCGCCGCAATGTTGTTGAAGGATCGGAAAAGTGATCTCGCCCGGGGTAGGGGTTACGATCGCATCACAAATGCTACCGGTTTCTGTGTCATTGGACACCCGGGTGCCTGCTGCCAGTGATCGGGCGGTATCGTCAAATCCTTCAGGCTCAACTGTGCGCACAGTCATATCGGGGGCGTGTTTAGATAAAGCCACCGCAATCCCGCTAGAGAGCCCACCGCCGCCGCAACACACAAGCACTTCGGCAGCCCCAACGTCGAGATCACGTGATTGTTGCGCAATCTCAAGCCCGGTGGTGCCTTGTCCGGCAATCACCTGCGGCTCATCATAGGGTTTGATTATGCGCAGCCCACGTTCCGTGGCCAAAAACGCCGCGATGTTTTCACGGCTTTCTTTGCCGCGATCATAAAGCACAACCTCAGCGCCATAAGCGCGGGTATTGGCCAATTTGATCTCGGGGGCGTCGCTGGGCATGACAATAACCGCCGGGGCGTTGTGCTGTTTCGCAGCCAGTGCAATCCCTTGCGCGTGGTTGCCCGAGGAAAAGGCTAAAATACCTTTTTCACGGACGTCATCGGGCAGGGCGGAAATAGAGACGAAGGCGCCGCGGTATTTAAAACTGCCGGTATGTTGTAAGCATTCGGCTTTGACAAGCACGCGGCGGCCAGCAACATCATCCAAAAATGGGGAGTGAAGCAACGGAGTTCTGCGAGCATTTCCGACCAGCCGAATTGCGGCTGCATGGATCATTTCTAAGTTCATTGTCTCATCACCTTTATCCAACGGCGGAGCGCCTCAAGAGATTCCGGTTCATCCAGAAACGGGATATGACCACGGTCTGGAACTTCAGTCTTTATCATATCTGAATGTTTTTCAAACATTTTTTGTAAAGTCTTAGGGGAGAGAAGGTCTGAGTTGGCCCCATGGATCACGCAGAGCGGCAAGCCATCAAGCGCGTCAAACAGCGGCCATAAACCAGGTGAGGGCGCTTTAAAGCTATGGCGCACCGCTTCGCGCAATTGAGGATCATACCTGAGTTTCAAGCCTTCTGGGGTTTGCTCAAAGAGGTTTTTTACCTCTTGCAGCCATCGCTCATGAGGCACGTTCGCAAAGCCAACCATCTGCGCTGCACGCGCCACTGCTGCCTCTTGCCAGGTGCGTTCGGTTGGCGCAACGCCCAGATAATCAAAAATTGCCTCTAATCCATCGGTTGCCAATTCAGGCCCCACATCGTTCAAGGCGACACCAAGCACGCGTGATTTTGCCGTAGCCGCCAAAAACATTGCGATCATACCGCCGCGCGATGTGCCCAAAACAGCGCAGCGCTCTATGCCCAGATGATCCAGCAATTCCAGCGCATCCTTGGCTTCGCGCGGCACGTTATAGGTGGTTATATCCTCAGCCCAGTCCGAACGACCGCGTCCGCGATAATCAAGCATGATCAACCGATGCTCGGATAAATGCGGAGCAACGAAACAAAAATCATCGCTGCACCGGGTCAAACCCGCAAGGCATAAGATCGGCAAGCCGGTGCCGGTATCACTGAAATATAGCGAAAGCCCATCTGAGGTGGTAAAATGGCTCATCTTGCGCCTGCCAAAGTCGGAATATCAGTTAGATCCTGCAGCATATGCTGGGCTGCCCACGGCAAGCGATCCACAGGATCCCCAGCGCGGTTCACCCACGCCGTGGTAAAGCCGTATCCGCTGGCCGCTGCGGCATCCCAGCCGTTCGAGGACACAAACAGCACCTGATCCTTGGCGCAGCCAAAATGCGCGCCCACCATATCATAAACCCGTCTGTCGGGCTTGAAAACACCAACGCTCTGAACGGATAAAACCGCATCCAAGCTTTCGTTCAATCCGGCGGAGCGTACAGCTCCATCCAGCATATCAGGCGAGCCGTTGGATAAAATAGCAGTTTTGAAGCCTTTGGATTTTAGGCTGGCAAGCATTGCCGGGACTTCATCAAATGCCTGTAATTCCCAGTAGAGCTGCAATAGGCGTGTGCGCAATGCACCATCACCTTGAAGTCCGAGCGCTTCAAGGGCGAAATCCAGCCCATCTTGGGTCACCCTCCAGAAATCGGTATGGGTGTCTGTGATGGCCCGCAGCCATGTGTACTGCAACTGTTTGGCGCGCCAAATTTCGGCCAGCTTTGGCCAATGGGCTGCAAAGTCGTCATGGCCGGGTTCCTGCGCCACGTTTCGGGCGGCGGCGGCAACATCAAAAAGCGTTCCATAAGCGTCAAAACGCAGGTTGTAATCGCCATTTGGCGCTCCTTTTTTGCCCACACTGCCATGATGACCAATGCTGAGAAAGCAAAAACTCGAAATATCTATCGCAGATGCATTTTTTCGTTGCGTTCCTGAATGTGATCAAGCGGGGTGACGCAGCGGCTGAGCAAGTTGCCTTTGGGACGCGCGCTTGTTTGCGGCGCTATGCTGCTGCTCAAAGTGCTGTCTTGCCCCTTCCCGCCAGCAATGTCATTTAGGGACTACGCCGCCATGCTTCGAGGAACCAATGAGCCAACCTAGCTTTATGCAAACCCTGCCAGTCTGGGGACGGATTGGTGTTTTGTCCTTTGGCGGCCCGGCGGCGCAAATTGCTTTGATGCACCGCGAGATCGTGGAAGAGCATAAGTGGATGAGTGAGCGCGAATATCTTAATGCTCTGGCGTTTTGTATGCTATTGCCCGGCCCTGAAGCGATGCAATTGGCCACCTATTCAGGGTGGCGGTTCCACGGTGTTCGGGGCGGTTTGACCGCTGGTTTGCTGTTTGTGCTGCCCGGTGCAGCAGTTATTTTGGCGCTGGCGGCGATTTATCTGCTCTACGGCACTGCGCCGCTGCTGCAATCAGTATTTTTGGGCATTAAGGCTGCGGTTTTGGTGATTGTGCTGGAAGCTTTGCTGCGGATGTCAAACCGCAGTCTCACCCGGCACAGCCACTGGATAATTGCGGGGCTGTCCTTTATTGGTCTGTTCTGTTTCAACCTGCCTTTCCCGTTGGTTATTCTATTGGCCGGGGTCTACGGATTTTGGTCAGCCAGTTTGCAAAGCGCACCGGTCAATCACAGCAAAGTAGAGGTCTCGCCACTGCGAAGTTTGGCCACCATTGCTTGTTGGCTGGTGATTTGGTGGGCGCCCATAGGGGCCGTTGGATATTTTGCCGGACAGGATGTGTTGTCGGAGATTGGTGTCTTTTTCTCCAAACTGGCAACGTTAACCTTTGGCGGAGCTTATGCGGTGCTGGCCTATATGGCGCAGGATGCGGTTGAGGCAAAGCACTGGTTGAGCGCCACAGAAATGATGAATGGTTTGGGATTGGCCGAAACAACCCCCGGACCTCTGATTTTAGTGACCGAGTTTGTTGGCTTTCTAGCCGGTGCACGGGCCAGTGGCGGGGTTGATTTGGCCGCTGGAATTATGGCGGCGGGCATAACGCTTTGGGCCACTTTTGTGCCCTGCTTTTTATGGGTGTTTACCGGAGCGCCCTATATTGAATGGATTGCATCCAAACGCCGCTTGAGCGCCGCGCTTGCGGCCATATCCGCCGCTGTGGTCGGGGTGATCCTCAACCTGTCAATCTGGTTTGCACTGCATGTTCTGTTTGCCGATATACAAAGACATGGGTTTGGGCCGGTGGCTGTTTGGTGGCCGGATCTGGGCACGCTTGATGTTTGGGCCTTGGCGCTTGCGGGCATTGCAGCCGTTTTGCTGCTTGTGATCAAAAGAAGCGTTTTATTGACGCTTGGCCTTTGTTCCGTTTTGGGGATGGCGTCCAGTTTTGTTTTTAC
>CABZJG010000023.1 GCA_902525995.1 Paracoccaceae bacterium
GTAGTAAAAGATGAGCATGTAGGAGGTTTTAGATGAACAAATTTATTGGACAGCAGGCATATCAGAATAATTCTGTGGCAAATCCCCAAATCGATGATGCACATGGCGCTGTATCAGTTTGCTTGGAAACGCTTTTGCACAATTTAAAGGTTCTTGCCGACAAACCTCCCCATGGCTCTGAACTTTTTAACCGTGTATCCTCAAAATGCCTAACTGCAATATATATTCTTCAAACCAGTTTGGATTTTGAAAAGGGTGCTGTCATTGCTGACAACCTTTTCAAAATCTATGAGTATGTGAAATACCAAGTCATCGCTAATTCTAAAAGTGACGAGGACGCCGATATTGATCAGGCCGTCAGCATTATTTCAGAAATATATAACTCGTGGAACTCCATCAAATGACTTGCACTACTTTGGAAAAACAAAATGTTGATCTTGTGAGCTTAAACCAAGCTTTGAAAGACTGCGTAGCCACCCAAGATATCGAAAAGGCTATTGGTTTGGCCATCCAGCGCCAAAAAGCACTGATTGAGATTTTCGAAGCGGCAGAGAACAATCCATCTAAATTGGAAAACTTGGAAAAATTAGCAACCGAAACCTTAGAGTGCCTTAGTCAAGAAAAGATACTCTTAAGGGCTCAATCGTCAAAGAAACGAAATGACTTTCTGCTTCGTAAATCCGCAATCCAGGCCTACATGGCACCTATTGCAGCCTAATCTATAAGCGTTGGTGATTAAGAAAGACCTTCTGTCAAAGAGCCTCGCCCAAGACATATTCAATGAACCCCCGCATTATAGATTCGTCCACGAATTCGATGGGTTCATTGATCTCAGTGTCCCCAGAAAGACCAACGATTTTGCAGTTATTCTGATATAGCATCATTAGGTGCTTTATTGTAATTCGACCATAATCGCACTTGTTCAAAATCACTGAATTCACACCTCGACTTACCCTTAAGACCTCTGCCAGAGAACCTGTATTGATCGATGCTGGTAAGACCAGAAGCAATTTGGCATGTGGTAAGTGTTTGCCTTTTTGTGCCAATGCCTCAAAAAAATCAAAATAATAGTCCCACGATATTTCAGTGAGTTGTTTTTCGGCATGAAAAACTGCTTCTGAATTAAATTTTTGCTGCTTTTCAAAAGGAAGATTGAAAAGTCGTGCACAATAGCTCAAACGGTCTAGCTCAAAGAACTTATCTGGTGAGACTTCAAGAATGCGGGGCTTTTCTTCGCGAAACAAGCAATAGTGTTGCATCAATTTAGCACAGATTGTCGACTTTCCTGATCCTGGAGTGCCCAAAAGAACAATATTATAGTAAACATCCAATATTCTACGGCTGCTAGGATCCCAAAATAGCCTGACTAACGTTTTTAGTAGATGATCTTTGGTGATCGAGCCAGAAAACTCCGAAATAGAAAACTCTTTCTTTATAAACTGACCCGATAAACCAATATTCAAGAGATCACCAAAACTAAGTCGATCGCTTAGAGTTTCGGCTGGTTTGACTACTGTAGAATGTCCATCGGAATCGAACTGTTCTTCCCCGGTTTTGAGAGTAGGCTGATGCATGGTATTGTGAACTAAAATTTCACTTGCGGGGAAATCACCACTTGGTTCGTTTTGCTTTTGATCAGAAGTTTTGTTATCGGGGGCTTTTTCAAGAAGAGAACCTTCCTCGACAGATTTATCAACACCCTTATCTTGTAGCGGCTCATGCTCAACACTGGTCTGGGGCATTGGCGCAGTATTGGATTTAAACTCTTCCAAACCCATCAAATGACCTAATTTTGTGTCATCTACGCGGGTGGGCAATGCTGCATTTTCCTGTAGCCTCTTGGACAAAACTAGCACAGAATTTTTTGGAGCTGTTTTTGCAGCACCTCTATCTGTTACAGGCTCTTGTAAAGACGCCGTTATTTCAACAAAATTGCCAACATTCTTAATTTCGATGATATAAGCATTTTCACCAAGATTATCCTGAACCTTTTCAAGTGCAGTTGCCGTATCCGCTGCTCTAAAAACTAGCTGATTTACCATAACTGACCCCTACTAATGAAAACAACTTATTCATCTTGTTCTGAACCAGAGCCATCTTGATCTGCTCCAGAAACAGTTGCTATTACATCAACTTTCTTGGTTTCAGGCAGTTCTGTGAATGACAGCACATTTAAGTCTGTTAAGTGCGCTCTTACCATTTTTGATAGTTTCTTGCGAATTAATGGCGCGACAATTAAGAACGGTGTCTTACTTTCAGCCATTTGCTGTTCCACAACATCTGACAGTTGACGGATCATATTCTGAGAAAGGTTCCCATCAATAATTAAATCTTCCTGCTGATTTTGCCGATCAGCATTGATTAAGAGGTTTTCGAATTCGGGATCTAGCGTAATCACAGGCACAGGATCTTTGTGGGGTACAATTCTTTGAAGTAATAAAGGCACCAAATGTGGGCGCAAAGCTTCTGCGGTATCAGCAACACTCAGGTTGCGGCCCGCCAATTCAGCCAAAATTTCAAGTATCTTACGCATATCATTGATAGGAATTTGTTCCTCAAGCAGTTTTTTCATCACTGCTGTCAAATTGTGCATCGGAATAAGTTTAGGAACGACCGATTCAACAAGCGAAGGGCTTTCCTCTGACAACTTATCGATGACTTGCTTTAACTCATCCTGACCAATCAACTCAAAGGCATGTTGCTCTACCATTCTTGAAAGTTGTGTAGTTATTACGGACTCTGGCTCGACAACAACATATCCTCTGGCCTCAGCGAGAGTTCTTTGTTGTTCAGTGATCCAATAGGCCTCTAAACCAAAGGTTGGCTCAATGACTTTTTCGCCATCCAGTGCGACAGTCGCATCACCAGTTGGAATTGTAAGAAGCCTGCCAGGATAAACCTTATCTTCGGCAACAATCCTTTGGCCTATTTTAATCTGGTAAAAGTTAGGTTGAAGATTGAGATCATCTTTGATGCGCACGCTTGGGATTACAAATCCTAATGACTTTGAAAGCTCTTTGCGTATGCCGGAAACTCTAGTGACCAAGGGGCCACTAATTTCGTCCTCAACCAAAGAAATAAGAGGGTAGCTTAGAATAATGGAAATCCTTGCATTGTCTGCAATCTGATCTGCACTGACAATTCCATCGGTGTCTTCATGTTCTTGATCAGCACCATCACTGTCTTCACGATCAACTGCGGCACTACGATCTCGCCGGTTAATTAAAAATCCTATTGTTGCCGCAGTAACCGCAAACCCCATGAACAGGTTAGTTGGCATACCAGGAACAAGACCAATTATTCCAATCACAGCAGCCACCGGATACCAGGCCCGGGCAATTCCAATTTCCTCACCAATATGCTCAGCCATAGCTTGGCTGGCCGAAACCCTCGTTACGATTATGGCAGTTGCAATTGATAATAAAAGTGAAGGAATTTGTGCGACGAGACCATCACCAACAGATAAAACCACATAAAACTGAGCAGCATCACCAAGAGATAAGTCGTGCTGCAATAAGCCAATTGAAACTCCGCCGATGATATTAATCGCAAGAATAAGAATCCCTGCGACAGCATCACCTTTAACAAATTTTGAAGCACCATCCATGGCGCCATGAAAATCTGCTTCCCTCGCGACCTCCCCGCGTCTGAAGGTGGCCTCTTCTGGTGTTAAAATTCCAGCATTCAAATCTGCGTCAATTGCCATTTGTTTGCCAGGCATCGCATCAAGTGTAAATCTGGCCGACACCTCTGAAACACGGCCAGCACCTTTGGTAATAACCACCAAATTTATTATCACCAAAATAGCAAAGACAAATATCCCCACCGCAAAATTACCAGCAATTACAAATTCACCAAAAGCTTGGATCACTTGGCCAGCGGCGTCAGTTCCCGTATGTCCATTGGCTAAAACAATGCGTGTTGAGGCCACATTCAATGCTAATCGCAAAACCGTTGCGACCAACAGCAAGGTCGGAAAACTTGAAAAATCAAGAGGCCTAAAGGTGTGTATTGCCACCATAAGGACAAGAAGCGACAATAAAATGTTAAAACTGAAGAAAATATCCAGCAGCACCGTCGGCAACGGTAGAACCATCATTGCCACTATGAACAAAATACCCAAAGGCAGCACCGCATCGCTGAGATATCGGCGTGACCAGGAAAACCCGAATGTTTCTAAATTTGCCACTTATTCCAACCCAAAAACCTATTCATAAAGAAACAAAAGCAAGAACTGTGCCATTCTCATTCTTGTTTAAGGGTGATTTGACGTTGGCATGAATTATGCATGTATGATTTTGAACAAGCTATGGAGTAAAGGCCGTGTCGAAACGTAAATTTACTTGGTCTGCAAAAAATAAATTTAAATCGCTTGCAGTTGGATCATTATGTATAACGTTGGTTGCGGGTTGCGAAGGCAGCTTTTCGTTACCAGGATTAGAGCTTCCAACATCTTCGAGTTCTCAAGCAGAATCCGATGATCTTGCAGCAATTAACAATGCTGTTGCAGCAACTGCTGCGGTTACACAGCCCAAGGTAAAGGTCGTTCCAACCATTACCGGGATGGGGTATGCAAGCATTTCCTCACAACCAGCAAAATCATCCAACCAAAGACGACTAATGGCAATAAGAGCTGCCAGGTTGGAGGCAATGAGGAATTTGACCGAACAAGTCCATGGTTTGAAAATCAATTCCCGAACCACAATCATTGATGCAATTGTGCAAAATGATTCCCTACGAGCAACCGTAGAAGGTACCATTTTGGGCGCAAGGACTGTTCGCATTAACCCTGTTGGCAGCGATACATACGAAGTGGTCCTTGAGCTTGATCAAGCCTTGATTTCTACGATTATGAAAGCCGCTAGAGGCTGATTATGCTACTAAGATTATTGCCCACGGCAACTTTCGCTGCACTTTGCATTCATCTGCTAACTGGGACACATACCAGCGCCCAAGCAGCTGAGATAAGCGCAGTGAACGCAACTGGGCAAGCGGCACTTTCCGGTCAGTCCATGCAAAAAGTTCGTCGCATTGCGTTAGAGGATGCCCTCTATTTGGCGGCCATCAGCGCTGGCACAGAAATTAGTGGCACCGCGATTTCGACGAATGGCATTCTTGTTCGCGATGTTGTGAGTTTAAACACAAATGCCCAACTTATTGATTTTTCCGTGCTGAAAGAAAGAAAAAACGAGACCCACTATGAGGTTGTCGTTGAAGCTTATTTTGCCAAAAAAAGTAGATCTGAATGCCAAAACCCAAGGTTTCCATCCATTTTGCTCTTAAAGCCAAAGAGTTATGTTTCTTCAAATGTAGATGTTCGATATCATGAGTTAGCAGAAAACATTAGCGCTCAACTTCAAGATACTCTGGTGAAGTTCTACTCCGGGCCTGTACATGACTATTCAAATTTGTCCCTTGACGATTATAAAAAATCAGTCTCCAAGAACAGGCTTTTTTCTTATTCCTCTTTGCAGTCAAACCAGCCTGCGTCCCATAGTGCAGATTTCATAATTGGTTCACTTGTTCGATTGCACCGCTCTGGTAAGACTTTAAATGCTGATGTTAAATTGAATGTTCTGATGGGCGCGGACCATTCCGTTTATACTGAATATGAGCGCCGCTTGACCGCGAAGCTTCCAGAGAAAACTCCCTTCAAAACACTTAATGTGCTTACACCGAAAGATATAGACCTGAATACTGAGCTGCTTATTGAGCCCGTTGAGCTGTTAAGTCAAAAATTGGTACACATAGCATGCAAGCCATTGCAAGGACGCTTGCAAGCTCAAGGGGACCAGCTCACTTTTCCGTTTGGCCGTGACGCAGGCCTTAAAGCCGGAAGCTTGGCTTATGTGACGAATGGCAGCCAAAGCTGGAGCCTATTAGAAGTGAGAAAAGTTCTTCCAAAGTCTTCTATTATGGTTCCAATTAACAATACTCAAAATAAAACTAGATTGGTCAATCAAACTGTCCGTATAATTGAGGGAACAATCAGATGAAAACGATCATATGTACCCTAATCTTTCTGGTTTTCATTTCAGGTTCAGCATTTGCAACTGAGCCTTTTGTGGTTTTGCAAAATAGATCAGACGGCGGTTACGCTAGTTCTGAAAATTATATAGTTAAACGTGGGGATACATTAGCTAAAATCGTTGCACGATTTTATCCCAACAACACAGGACGTACTGAATTATTCCGTCAGATCGTCGCGGACAATCCGCACGCATTTTTGAGAATGAACCCAAATATGTTGCTTGCTGGCAAAGTTTTGAAAATGCCAAACACGAGCGACATGGGACAGGATCGTGGTGATGACATTTACTTTTTTTAAACGGGGCCTTCTCCTTGGCATCAGTCTCTTTTTTATATCAGGGACTGCCGCCTCATCAGATAGATTAACTGGGCCCGCCCTAAAAAAAGAAATTATCGCACAAGCTCAAAAATTGGGAGTTCAACTCGCGCCAGTTATCGCAGATCATAAAGTGTTTTACCCTTGCGCAACTGACCTAAAAATTGAGCCAAAATTTGATTCTTGGGAGACCATTCAAGTTTCTTGTACAGAGCCATATGCTTGGAAGCTGGTCTTTAGATCACATGTCGTATCTGCTGAGCTTGCGGCGTCTAAAGAAGGCCAAAATCGAAAAGAAACATATAGCTATGTCGTATTTGACAGACCCGTTCAGAAAGGCACTGTTTTGTCAGTTGCAGATATTGCTACAGTGATGGATTTTTCTACCTGGGTTCCAGGCGCGTTTTCCAATAAAGATCAGATAATTGGTAGAAAATTAGCCCAGTCTGTACCTAAAGGGGTTCCAATTTTAGCCCGCCACCTCACACTAGATTTTGCCATTGAAAAAAATGCAATAATTGATATCATACTGGATAGGTCCGGCATTCAGGTAACTGGCAAAGCAATCGCCTTATCTGATGGCCAAATTGGAGAAATAATTAGCGTTGCCAATCTAACCAGTGGTACAAAATTAAAAGCACTAATTAAAAATCGCCATCAAGCTCAAATAATTTCTAAACAATTGAATTAAGGGGCCGTTATATGTTACGAAGGGATGCAATGTAAGGATTGGGTAATGACTACCCAGGAGTTTAATTATGGTTGATACAGTACAAAACCTAGTTGGAACCACGGCGGCAGTCGTCGTTCCTGAGTCGACAAGCGCTCCAAAGGTTTCCACTGGCGGAGCAGGTGCAACTTCTGCATCCGGTGAAGTTGGCTCAACTGCGCCAGCATCCCCAGTGACGGAATCCGATGCTGGTAGTGTGTCAGTAGACGTGAACTCTGCAATGGGATTAGTGGTAGATGCAATGAAAGATATGCCTCCTCCGATTGATCTTGAAGCTGTTTCACGGTTGAAAGCAGAAATTGCAAACAATGAGTATCCAGTGGATTACGATAAGATATCTGATGCATTGATGGCTTCACTGAGTGACATTGTTTAACGGCGGGCGTTTTGTCGAGTTCGTATAAAGAGGTATTTACAGATATCCTTTTGGACTTGGCGAAACTGCGCGAAGTAAGAAAAGACAGCTCTGACTATTTGGAAAGCTGTGAAAGAATTGCCTCAAAGCTTGAGACGACCCTCGCTGATGTATCAGGCGGGGCCTCTGCGCTTGATAGCGATGACAAAACACTGCTTAATGAAATTTTCAGTCAACTCACAGCCGAAGAAACTTATGCAAACGCTTCTTCTGGCTTACGCGACATTTCCGATCTGAACAGGCTTTTTAACAATGACTAATGCTACACAATGGATTGAAAGCAACCTTGCTCTGCTTGTGGTAATAGCCATTATTTTATTAGCTATTAATCTACTAGTAATGCTTGTTCTTAGATCAGGGCTAGCAGAGTTAAGACAAGAAATAAAAGCTATGAACCTGTTAAGAGACGCTGGGCAGCGAGTGATAAGCCATGAACTGGCCCAGCACGAAACGCTGCAATCTTCGCAAACATCAAGCCTAACCACATCAGGTCAAGGACTACCTAACTCATTATTGATCGAAAAAGCTATAGCAATGATCAAAGCAGAAGCTCCAACTGAACAAATCAAATCAGATCTCGGCATTGACGACAATTATCTCGAGATTTTGGTTAAGCAGCACAAAGCTTAAGACCCGAATTTACTGATTATCTTCAATCAACCAAACTTTTTCAGTAAAAAGCCCTGCTGCCATCTTCTGCGCTTCAATTAAATCAGCTGGTTCTAATTCACCTTCAATCTCATTTCGCAGGTCAACCGCCTGCTTGATCCCGATAGCTGCTGCCAAAGCCCGGAGTGCATAAGCTGATTTATAGTCTGGCTCGACAACCACGCTTAGATGATAGTCAGCAAGCTGCAGGATGACCTTACTGTCGCCGTTTTCAAATCGTGAATCGAGCACTTTCTTTACCTGCATTCTAACAGTCTCTTGCGTTTCAGCAGGGACCAATTCAAGCAATTCTTCGCATAATTTTGACGCCTTATCACTCCCGCCCATTTTTGCGAGCCAAACCCATTTCAAGCTTTGGGCGTAATTTGCAGGATGGCCGAGGCCTTTTCGCAAAAGAACGGCCAAATTATACTGGGCATCATGATCAGCTTCTTCTGCCAGGCTCAAGAATCCTTCATAGGCCGCCCCGTAGTTTTTATCTCGAACTGCCTGCACAGCATCATCAAACTGTGTGCCATGGCCCACAGCCCAACCCGGAACAGGCGGGCATATCAGCAAAACAACACCTATCAGCAGTGAGCCTAGATGACTTGAGCGCATATTCTTTTGCTGTATTTTTTCCATTCGATGCTTAACCTGTGTCTGCTTTTCGAGGTCAAGTTTAACCAAACATAGACAAAAGGTAAATTCTACAAAATTTCTTGGATACGCCTATTTTTTCAATATGTTTTTAATACAAATTATTCCTTGGTTTTATACGGTTTTTACGGCTCCTTTAGTGGTTTATCTCTAAATAAATAAACTTCCCAACCGTAATAGATGTGAGTCAGATTTTCTAAGCAGAAATGCGTCTAAGCTCTGACAAAATGAGGGCGCTTTGCGCCAAATGCTGGCCCGTCAGGGTTCGGCGTACCAGTGGTGCTATGCGCCGATGTTGGCCCGTCAGGGTTCGACATGCCTGTGGTGTATCGCGCCAATGCTGGCCCGTTAGGGTTCGGCAGACCAATGGTGCTGTGCGCCAATGTTGGCCCGTCAGGGTTCAACACGCCTGTGGTGTATCGCACCAATGTTGGCCCGTCAGGGTTCGGCAGACCAATGGTGCTGTGCGCCAATGTTGGCCCGTCAGGGTTCAACACGCCTGTGGTGTATCGCACCAGTGCTGGCCCGTCAGGGCTTAGCAAACAAACGGCGCTATGCGTCAAATGCCGGCCCATTTGGGCTTGGTAAACCCATGGCGCTTTGCGTCGAACGCCGACTTTGTCGGCAAACTAAGGAGAAACACAAAATGGCACTTACTGTTGCTACAAATACCGGCGCGTTGATGGCCCAAGCGGCTGCCAGCAGCGTCAATAAAGAGATGGAGATCTCGATGGAGCGGCTGTCAACCGGCAAGCGCATCAACTCAGCTTCTGATGATGCTGCTGGTGTTGCAATTGCATCACGTTTGACCGCTGAAATTAAAGGCACCAATCAAGCGATCCGGAACGCTCTGGATGCGCAGGCTTTGATCGACACAGCTGAAGGCGCGCACAATGAGATTTCAAATCTGCTTCAGCGCATGCGTGAAATTGCGGTTCAATCTGCCAACGACACCAATGACGCCAATGACCGCGCGGCTTTGGGCGATGAGATGACTGCTCTGACAGCTGAAATCGACAGAATTGCAAACGCCACATCTTGGGCGGGTAAAGCACTTCTTGACGGCGCAAGCCCCAATGCTGCTCAAACAACCCAGACTGGCAACGCTTCGTTTTCATTCCACATTGGCTCTGACAACTCAGCGGCAGATGAAATTGCTGTAAATATTGCAGCGACTGGTGGCTCAGCCCTCGGTATTGCAGGTTCAGCTAGCGCGCCTCAATCTTTGACTGAAACAGCAGATGCGGGTGATGCATTTGCTGTTGATCAGTCTGCAGGCACAATCACAGTGGGCACAGTTGCCGACACTGACGTGCTTAAGGTGAAAATCAACGGCACTGAGGTGACAACAACTGTCGCATTTGCTGGAGATGCTTACGAAGATACAGCGACTGGTGTTGCTGCGCAAATGAAAGCGAATATCGAAGCTGCTGGCATCGCTGGCCTGAAGATAACACAAAGCGCAGGGGTTCTTACCCTGACAGTTGGTGGAGCAATTGATATCTCAACTGCGAATGCAGCAGAGACAGCCATCGGCACCATTGATGCGGCTATGGTCAAAATCAATAATGCACGTGCCGATCTTGGTGCTGTAAGCAACCGGCTGGACTCCACAGTCGCCAACTTGACCAATGTCAGCAACAACTTGCAAGCAGGCAAAGGCCGGATTGAAGATGCAGACTTTGCTGCTGAAACAACCAGCTTGGCAAAATCACAGATTCTGCAGCAAGCCTCAACTGCGATGCTGGCCCAGGCCAATGCGTCGAAACAAAACGTTCTGAGCCTCCTGCAAGGCTAAGAAAACAAACATTCCTAAGCTTTAGGAATTTGGTCCGGGGCACCTTGCCCCGGCCATTAGTCGTGCCTAAATCAAATTTTTTCCCCAAATTTGCTAAACAAGCTTTTCCCTCGGCCGTTTAACTCTGCGAACCGAGCTATTTCAGTGTTCTTTTACAATCTCGGTAACTCAATGGCGTTACGCGCCAAACGCCGACTTTGTCGGCAAAAAAATGGAGAAACAAAATGGCACTTACTGTTGCGACAAATACCGGCGCGTTGATGGCCCAAGCGGCTGCCAGCAGCGTCAATAAAGAGTTAGAAATTTCGATGGAGCGGCTGTCAACCGGCAAGCGCATCAACTCTGCGGCTGATGATGCGGCGGGCGTTGCAATTGCATCGCGTTTGACATCGGAAATCAAAGGCACCAATCAAGCGATTCGGAACGCTATGGATGCGCAGGCTTTGATCGACACAGCCGAAGGTGCTCATGTTGAGATTTCAAATCTGCTTCAGCGCATGCGTGAAATTGCGGTTCAATCTGCCAACGACACCAATGACGCGAATGACCGCGCGGCTTTGGGCGATGAGATGACTGCTCTGACAGCAGAAATCGACAGAATTGCAAACGTCACATCTTGGGCGGGCAAGCCATTGCTCGACGGACCGGCATCGTCCGCCAATGCTGCTTCAACCGAACAGACTGGCAACGCTTCGTTTTCATTCCACATTGGCGCAGGCAATTCAGCGGCAGATGAAATTGCTGTAAATATCGCAGCGACAGGTAGCTCAGCCCTCGGTATTGCAGGTTCAGCTGCCAAGCCTCAATCTTTGACTGAAACAGCGGATACGGGTGGTGCATTTGCGGTTGATCAGTCTGCAGGCACAATCACAGTGGGCGAAGTTGCCGACACTGACGTGCTTAAGGTGAAAATCAACGGCACTGAAGTGACAACAACTGTCGCGTTTGCCGGAGATGCTTACGAAGATACAGTGACTGGTGTTGCTGCACAAATGAAAGCGAATATCGAAGCTGCTGGCATCGCTGGCCTGAAGATATCGCAAAGCGCAGGGATACTTACCCTGACAGTTGGTGGAGCCATTGATATCTCTGACGCCGACTTAGCGCAAGCAGCTATCGGCACCATTGATGCGGCTATGACAAAGATTAACAACCAACGCGCTGATCTTGGTGCTGTAAGCAACCGGCTTGATTCAACAGTTGCCAATATGACCAATGCAAGCAACAATTTGCAAGCCGGTAGAGGCCGGATTGAAGATGCAGACTTTGCTGCAGAAACAACCAATCTGGCAAAAGCGCAGATCCTGCAGCAAGCCTCAACCGCGATGCTGGCCCAGGCCAATGCAGCCAAACAAAACGTTCTAAGCCTGCTGCAAGGGTAATTTACACCCCGCAATATAAATTTGAAAAGGCCCAAGGCACACCCCTTGGGCCTTTTTCATTTGATTTAGGCCAATAAAATAGAGCATTTTGAACGAAATCACTTCTGTGATCATCGCCTTTGGTCACCCTTTAAAGTGTTTTCTGGAGCACCTTGTGATTGCCTATCCTGCCAAATTCGCCCCGGCTGGCTATCTTGAGCACGCTATTTTTGGATGTCGCAGCAGCAATGCTTTTACAGACCTTTGGAAGAGGCAGAGCCTCAATAGCTTATGTTGTGTCTGTCTTTCCGGCGATCAAATTCTCGCAAGATCCAACCATAGGGAAATAAGTTTAGACAACAAAAACAGCCAAACAAAAGGGTTTTAATATTCATAGGAGGTACCAAGCGTGGACACACTACATCTACAACGATGTTTCCACGATATAAAGTGGTGCTGCAAGACAGATCATCCGGCAAGATATATGGAAACGCCGCCAGGCACAGCAAATGAAAGAAACGCGCATAAATGCGCGCACTGGCCCAAGAGAAATAGAACTAAAGGAGGAAATTTTGGTCAGATAAGAACAGGACTTTAAGAGATTGCCTTTAACGTCACCACAACTTGCTTGGTGAACAGTGAAACCATATGAACTTCAAAGTTAAATTTATGGTTTGTGCAGAACTCTACCAGCGCCTTGTATTCATCGTTTTCCCATTGATGGTTTACAATCAACTCATCAAACACCAGAACCGTTTTCCCATCGATCACAGGAAGCGAGCTGTTTAGCGCACAAAGCGTTGAAGAATACAAATCTGCATCAAAATTTATCAAGCTGGCGAGGGGACGTTTTTTCGCAAAAAACTTGGGCAAGGTTTCACTGAACTCGCCAACGATGAATTCACCACCCTTTATGTTCGGAATATTCCCAAAGCTGGAATAGGTGCCCTGAGGCACTGTATGCCAATCCTCAGGCAAGCCAGTGAATGTATCAAAGCCGTAGCCCTTTTTATAGGCTTTGGTCAGGTATTTAAAAGACTCGCCCATCCAGACGCCAAATTCATAAAATGGCCGATTTATATCAGACATTGCGATCGCCGCATCAAATATCGACCAGCGGTTAAAGTGTAATTCCGGCAGTTTGGGCAGCGATAATATCCATTCAATAGACCGCAAAACAGAGTCAGAGGCCACATCTGTGCTCATCAGCCAATCAAAAAATTGACGGTCACCTTTGTAAGCGTTGATCGCAGCTAAAGTGTAAATCGCCGGTTCATATTTGGCGTCTTTTTCCAAACATTGCTCCACAATCGCCTTGGCTGTGTCTAAGTCGGTAGCCGTTGAATGAAGGTTCCAATAAGCGTTTGCCTTATTGGGATCCAATTCAATTGATTTCAAAAAGTGCTTCTGGGCTGCAACCATATTTGCCTGATCGCTCGATACATTGCCGTAATTGTTGTAAGCTTGCGCGAAATCAGGCTTCAACTCTAAAGCCGTTTTGAGATGATCCTCAGCCTGATCCAAATAACCAATATTTTTGTAGGCAACTGCAATATTGTTATGCGCATTGGGCAACTTCGGGTTTTCACTTATGACCACTTTATAGTGATGGATAGCAGTATGGACTTCATCGATTATAGCGCTCACTTCGGCGATTATTTTGTGTAGAAAGACGGATTTTGGATATTGTGGTAAAAGTTCATCTGCAAGCTCTAGGACTGCATCATAATTGCCGCTGTTAAATAGGGTGGCCAGAATATTTCCAAAAGTTTGACCTATGTCATCTGGGCCAAATAACTCGGAGTGATTTTCAACGGAAATCGTTTGACCATGCGGCACGGACGCCAAAGACGACATTTTCTGAACGTCACTGGAAATGGATGACGAGGTCATTGACGCGGACAAATCCGAGGTTTGGTTACCATAATACTGAGACATTTCAAGCTCCTAGGTTACCAATAAATACGGTAATGAAAGCTTGAAGTTTAGCTTTTATATGAACTTGAATATCGGGTCTATTGCGCCTTTTTGAACTTGTAGCGTCTATAGGCGGCGCAGACGCGTTTCAGCTGCAGCCTCTTCACGCAGTATTGCCAACACCTCTGGCCGATACTCCGGCCTATCTATGGAAGA
>CABZJG010000024.1 GCA_902525995.1 Paracoccaceae bacterium
TCGTGTCAACTTCTTAATAAAACGGTGATCCTGCTCGATTATGTTGTTAAGGTATTTGACCTGTAGAACCTCGATCAGCCAGAACCACCCGTTCAAAATCAGCAGGCAATTCATGTTTTCTAATCCGGCAAGATTTGCGCCGCTTTTGTCGATCACAACTCGGTCGGGGAAGCCGTTGTTCCCTATTGCGCGGCTGAAGAATGCGGTGGCTGCTGCTTCATCCCGATGCTTACAGAGCATGAAGTCAAGGGTTTTCCCAAATTTATCGATTGCCCTGTAATAGTACATCCACTTGCCTTTGACCTTGATATAAGTTTCATCCATCCGCCAAGAAACAGAGGTCGGGCGCTTCTTGGCCTGCGCCTTCGTAGCGATCAAGGGCGAGTATTTAACAACCCAGCGGTTCAGGGTTGCGTGATCAACGTTAACCCCACGTTCAGCTAATATCTCCTCCAGATCACGGTAAGAGACTGCATAACGGACATAGAAAAACACTGCATGCAGGATCACGTCTTTTGGATAATGTGCACCCTTGAAATCAATCATCATGAATAGTCCCAGCTTTCGGCTTTTTTACTGAACAATATCGCACAACACTGAACTAATGCAAAAATACAGTCAAACTTTGCGACAGAACCGTTTAGCAGCGACATAAATAATTTATTGTCTGCGACTTTACGCGCCCTGAGAACAAAGCTACATCATGTAAAATATGTTTTCCGGGAGAGGCACAATGCCCAACGAACTCTTCAATAGCTTTATGACTGGCCCAGACGAAAATGGCCGGTTCGGTGATTTTGGTGGACGCTTTGTATCCGAAACTCTGATGCCTCTGATCCTAGAGCTTGAAGAGCAGTATGAACGCGCCAAAACAGATGACAGCTTTTGGGCCGAAATGCATGATCTTTGGACTCATTATGTTGGACGCCCAAGTCCTCTTTACTTTGCCGAGCGCCTCACAAGTCATTTAAACGGCGCAAAAATATATATGAAGCGTGATGAGTTAAACCACACAGGCGCCCATAAAATTAACAATGTTTTAGGTCAGATCATACTTGCTCGCAGAATGGGAAAAAACAGGATCATCGCCGAAACCGGGGCTGGTCAACATGGTGTTGCTACAGCAACTGTCTGTGCTAAATTTGGTCTGAAATGCGTGGTTTATATGGGTGCGCATGATGTCGAGCGTCAGGCCCCTAATGTTTTTCGGATGCGACTTTTGGGCGCCGAAGTTGTGCCAGTCACATCGGGTAGAGGGACTCTAAAAGATGCCATGAATGATGCGCTGCGCGATTGGGTAACGAATGTACGTGATACATTTTACTGTATTGGTACGGTTGCCGGTCCCCATCCCTATCCTGCCATGGTGCGCGACTTTCAGTCGATCATTGGCAAAGAAGCCAAAGAGCAGATGCAAGCGGCTGAAGGCCGGCTGCCAGATACAATTATTGCCGCAATTGGTGGTGGTTCTAATGCGATGGGATTGTTCTATCCCTTTCTTGATGATGCGGCTGTGTCTATCATCGGTGTTGAGGCCGGTGGAAAAGGCGTCAATGAAAAGATGGAGCACTGCGCATCTCTCACCGGCGGCCGACCAGGTGTGTTGCATGGTAATCGCACCTATCTTTTGCAAGATGACGATGGCCAAATCCTTGAAGGCTTTTCGATTTCTGCAGGGCTCGACTATCCTGGGATCGGACCAGAGCATTCCTGGCTACATGAAATTGGCCGCGCGAAATATGTCTCGATCACAGATCAAGAAGCGTTGGAAGCATTTCAACTTTGCTGCACACAAGAAGGCATCATACCCGCCCTAGAGCCAAGCCACGCCTTGGCACATGTGATGAAAATTGCCCCAAAGCTTCCGCAAGATCACATTATTTGTATGAACATGTGTGGCCGCGGGGACAAAGATATCTTTACCGTTGCCAAACATTTAAACTTTGAGATGGGTGAGTTCGTCTAGATTTGATCGGGCAGGCAAAAATCCCACCTCTATCAACAGGGCGGGATTTTTACTTTTACCTACAGAACTTTGCCTAAAGCACTTAAATGGCGTTTTGCAACGCTTCAACCAAGTCGGTTTTTTCCCAGCTAAAGCCACCGTCCGCCTCTGGTGTGCGACCAAAATGGCCGTAGGCGGCTGTACGTTGGTAGATTGGCTTGTTCAAGCCAAGGTGCTCACGAATACCGCGTGGGCTTAGATCTAAACACTGTGCTATTGCGCGCTCAATTGCATCAGGAGCAATGGAACTTGTCCCAAAGGTATCGGCATAAATTGACAATGGTTTTGCCACCCCTATCGCATAACTCAATTGAATAGTGCATTTGTCCGCCAAGCCAGCGGCAACCACATTTTTGGCCAAATAGCGGGCGGCATAAGCAGCAGATCGATCAACCTTAGTTGGATCCTTTCCTGAAAATGCACCGCCCCCATGGGGCGCCGCACCGCCATATGTATCAACAATAATTTTGCGCCCCGTCAGTCCTGCATCCCCATCTGGCCCCCCGATGACAAATTTGCCAGTTGGGTTGACATGCCATTTTGTCTCATTGGAAATCCAGTCTTGAGGAAGAATTTCTCGGATGTAGGGTTCGACGACATCGCGGACATCCTCAGAGGTCATGGTTTCATCTAGATGCTGTGTTGAAAGAACCAATGATGTCACAGCGACCGGATTGCCATTTTCATAGCGCATTGACAGCTGCGATTTAGCATCCGGTCCTAAGGTGGGTTCGGCACCGGATTTACGTACTTCGGCCAAACGGCGCAAGATCGCATGGCTGTACTGAATTGGAGCTGGCATTAACTCGGGAGTTTCGCGGGTTGCGTAACCGAACATGATGCCTTGGTCTCCAGCACCCTCGTCTTTGTTATCGCGGGCATTTACCCCCTGCGCAATATGCGCAGATTGTTCGTGCAGTAAGTTTGTCACTTCCACGGTTTTATGGTGAAATTTTTCTTGCTCATAACCAATATCTTTAATGCAGGTGCGGGCAATATTATCAATTTGCCCCATGAACTTATTCAGTGTGTCCTTATTGGATAAGCCCACCTCACCGCCAATGACCACCCGGTTGGTTGTTGCAAAGGTTTCGCAGGCCACTCTTGCCTCAGGTTCTTCCGCGATAAATGCGTCGAGAACGGCGTCAGAAATGCGATCACAGACTTTATCGGGGTGGCCCTCTGAAACAGATTCAGAGGTAAAAACAAAACTATCTCGTGTCATTAAAATGCTCCATTATGAATTCGACATCACGTCAGGAAGCCGTTGTGATGCATATAATGTCGTCTAGGCGTCCAGGCCACTGCCGTCAATGCCTAATGCGTAGGAAAAAGTTGCTTATGCCGAGACAAATGAAAAGAAAAAAGACAGACCAGTGTCCAAATCGGCTATAGAGCGTAGACAAATAGCCTTCCGGCAATGCAACATCAATATAACCTGCTTCATCCAGTTCCAGTTTTTTAACAACACGGCCGTTTGGATCGATTAAGCCGGAAACGCCTGTATTGGCCACTCTGACCAGTGGCAGCCCCTGCTCGATACTGCGCATTTGTGCCTGTGCCAGATGCTGATATGGGCCTGAAAATTTTCCAAACCAAGCATCGTTGGTGACTTGAAGTATCATATCCGCACGTTCGGGCATTGCCGATACATCTTGGGGAAATACAGCCTCGTAACATATCAGCGGAAATATCTTCCCAACATTTGGCAGGTTCACCACCTTGGGACCAGTACCATGCTGAAAGCCAGTTCCAAACAGATCTGAACTAAAACCAAGACCAATTTTTACCAGAAAGTCCTCAAATGGTAGATACTCTCCGAAGGGAACAAGGTGATATTTATCATAAATCACTTCGGCATCCTTTTGAGGATCAATTAAAATAAGAGAATTGTAAATTTTATCGTCTTTTGCGCGCAGCGCTCCCACTAAAACCGGAACACCTTGAGATGCCTCTTTTATCTTAAGAATTAAATCAGCCGCGAAATTGAAGGCAATAGGCAGCGATGTCTCGGGCCAGACAATCAAATCTGGCTGTGGCGTTTGTTGAGAAAACTCAAGCATCCTTTGAAAATAATCCATCGCAAATTTAGGGTCGAACTTTTTGTCCTGTGGGGCATTAGGTTGTACCAAGCGAATAACTGTAGCATTTTCAGGTGCGGAATGATTAGGAGCTCCAGTGTTGTGGAAAATCCAAACGGCTAAGAACACCAGCAAAAGAGATCCCAGACCAGTAATTTTCCGGCGGACATAAAAGCTCTGGGTAAAAAGCGCACAAAACCCGAAAGTCACTACCGTAAGACCATACGCACCAAAGTAACTGGCCAGCTGAGCAATTGGTGTATCAACCCAAATATAGCTCAAAAGCCCCCATGGGAAGCCTGTAAACAGATATCCACGGGCCACTTCAAACAGCCCCAAACCAATGGCGCACCCCAAGCGTCCCCCCAAAACAGCTCCAAGAGCCATCCCAGAACCCCAGAAAAGGGCTAGGCTACCCGACATCACCACCACGGCAAATGGCGCCATCCAACCATGCGCTGCAATATCCACTAAAAAGGGTTCAACAAGCCAATTCAGAGTGCCCAGAAAATAACCAAAACCAAGCCACCAGCCTCTTTTGAAAGCCCCCTTTATGGAAGACTTTTGAGGCCACTGTAACCGATAAAGCCCAAAAAACAGGGTTAATCCAATTAAAGACACCGGCCAAAACGCGATGGGTGCGTGCCCAGTCGAAATGGTTAACCCTAGAAAAAAACATGTGGCCCAAGAGCGGTTTTCGGCAAACACTCGAACCGCGGACACAGTCTTATTCTGCCGCCTTGGTTAAACTGTGCAATCTAACGCGTAATCGCTTGACCCGGCGCGGGTCAGCGTCGACCACTTCAAACTCAGCCCCCTGCGGGTGTTGGATCACCTCACCTCTGACGGGAACGCGGCCTGCCAGCATAAAGACCAAGCCTCCTAGTGTTTCCACTTCCTCAGCATCGATGTCTTTGCCTTGCGTGAAATCTATTTGGGTGAAAGAGGAAAACTCCTCCAGAGGTGTTTTTGCCAAAGCTAGAAACTGACCAGATTTTTCCATTGTCCAAAAAGTATCTTCGTCAGAATCATGTTCGTCTTCAATCTCGCCAACCACTTGCTCGATAAGGTCTTCGATTGTGACCAAGCCGTCAACACCGCCATATTCGTCAATGACCAAAGCCATATGACGTCTTTCAGTTTGCATTTTGGCTAGTAAAACCCCAATCGGCATAGACAAAGGAACAAAGAGAAGTGGCCGCAACATAGGTGCCAACTCAAAGCTTTCCGCTTCATCTTGAAAGCCATATTTCAGCGCAAAATCCTTAAGGTGGGCCATGCCAATCGGCGTATCCAATGTACCTGAGTAAACCGGTATTCGGGTAAGGCCGCTATCACGGAAAACTTTGACCAACTCTTCTTTTGAAGTGTTTTCAGAAACAGCAACGATTTCCGCTTTTGGGATCGCAACATCTTCAACTTGAAGGCGCCGCAAATTGATCATGCCGCGCTGGTTATTTACTTCTAGTGAAGGCGGTTGATCTCCTTCAACATCAGAGTTTTGCACATTACGATTTTTGCCAAGCATCCGATCTATCACTCGGTGCCAAAATGATCTGTCTTGCTCTTTGAGCTGCGCGCTTTGCGCTGCTCTAGAGGATCCGTCTATATCGCCCATTTATCCTGTCCAAAGTAAAGACGCTGTCCGCCCTTACAGCTAATATGGGTTATCCACCCCTAGTTTGCCAAGTGTTTTAACTTCAATTCTTTCCATTAACGTGGCATCTTGGTCACGCTGATGATCATATCCGAGTAAATGCAAGGTCGCGTGAACAAGCAGATGCAGCAGGTGATCCGTCAAAGGCTTGTCAGCTTGGATAGCCTCGCGCGCGCAAGTATCATAAGATATCGCGATATCGCCAAGTTCTGCATCTTTGTTTGCACAAGGCAAGATGGGCGCATCACCATCTTTTGAAGCCGCTCGCTCGGCTGACGGCCAGCTTAAAACATTGGTCGGCTTAGCTTGGCCGCGAAAATCACGGTTAAGGAGGGCTATGCGCGTGTCGTCGCACGCCAATATTTCAATCGTGAATAAGCTTGGATCCAGATCAAAAGTGCTAAGTGCTGCCGCGACAGCACGATCGCAAAGCTGCTTAAATGAAACATCAGCCCACCTTTTGTCTTCGATTACTATCTCAACCGGCATTCTGTCTGCACACCTAAAACGCCTAACCTAAAAATGAGGCCTATCAATCCGATCCCCTATCATAGGCTTCAATTATCGCTGCCACCAAAGGATGCCTTATCACATCCTTTGACGTGAAATAGTTAAAACTGATTTTCGGCAAATGTTTCAAAAAACGTTCTGCGTCAATCAAACCAGAATTCACGCCGCGTGGTAAATCTATTTGTGTTCTATCCCCTGTAATGACCATCCGTGATCCCTCGCCCAATCTCGTCAGAAACATTTTCATCTGCATTGAGGTCGCATTTTGCGCTTCATCTAACACCACAAAAGCATGCGCCAACGTGCGCCCGCGCATAAATGCAAGGGGGGCAATTTCGATACGCTTTTCTTCGATGAGCTTTGCCAATTGCTTGCCTGGCAAAAAATCATTTAAGGCATCATAGAGCGGTTGCATATAAGGATCGACTTTATCCTTCATATCGCCCGGCAAATAACCTAACTTTTCACCCGCTTCCACCGCAGGCCGGCTTAGAACAATCCGGTCTACCTCTCCTGATATGAACTTTGATACCGCTACGGCAACCGCTAAATAGGTTTTACCGGTTCCTGCGGGTCCAATGCCAAAGGCAAGCTCATGCGCCAACATAGAACGCACATAGGCTTTCTGTGCTTCTGTACGCGGCTCAACAGACTTTTTACGTGTTTTTATTTCAACTCGCTCTGCAGCGGGCATCTGGGTTTGCTTTTTTTCCATCGCCTCGGAATTTTTTGATACTGGATCCATTCGCAATTCGCGATCGACATCCTCTAACTCTACAGCACGCCCTACCTCAAGCCGTTGGTAAAGCCTTTGCAATACGGACACCGCTTTTTGGCGGCTCTCCTCGGCACCAATCACTGCGACCTGGTTACCGCGACGAATAAGCTGCACAGAGAGCTTATTTTCTATTTCTGCTAGATTTCTATCAAACTCACCGCAAAGATCGATCATTAAACGGTTATCGGGAAAATCAATCAATACTTGCGAAGGGACATCACTTTCGATCGGGTGGTTTAGCGAACTTAGCGCCACATAGTACTCCTGCCTGTAATTAAGCCTATGGTGCCAAGCATCAATCAAAAATGCAAGCTAATGGTCGAAGAAGCCATTAAAAATACTCTTAAACTCCAGAGCTTTCATGCATTGTTAAACGTTTCTCATGGTCAAATCATAAGCTGCGAGGATTAAAATAGCCCCACCATTTAATCATGATCATCACGATGAAATGAGCTCTCCAGTTAATGAATTCACTTTACTTTTAGTGATTCGCACCTGTTTTAAAGAGCCAATTTCCAGTTTATCAGATGTAACATGCACAGCGTGCAAGTACTCTGACTTGCCAACCATCTGCCCGTCAAAGCGGCCGTTTTTTTCAAATAGAACACTAACTTTGCGGCCAACCATCTGATCCTGAATATCTCGCTGCTGCGTGGCAATCAAAGCTTGCAACCGATGCAACCTTTCAGTTTTTAAATCCTCGTGTATTTGCTCGCGCTCGGCAGCGGGTGTCCCTGGTCGGGTGGAATATTTAAAGGAAAAAGCCTGACCATATTTGACTTCTTTAATCAAATTCATCGTATCTTCAAAGTCTTCTTCGGTCTCTTCTGGAAAGCCAACTATGAAGTCACCCGACAATAAGATATCAGGCCTTGCTGCCCGAATTTTTTCAATCAATTTCAGGTAACTTTCGGCAGTGTGCGAACGGTTCATGCGTTTCAAAATTTTATTTGATCCTGACTGAACAGGCAGATGCAAATAAGGCATCAGCTTGGCACAGTTTGCATGTGCTGCGATCAAATCATCAGCCATGTCATTGGGATGGCTGGTCGTAAACCGAATGCGCTTCAACCCGTCTATGTCATTCAGAGCCCAGATAAGGCGGGCCAAGGACCATTCCGCACCTTTGGCACCGATACCATGATATGCATTGACGTTTTGCCCCAAAAGGGTGATTTCGCGCACACCCCGCTCGACCAAATTTCTTGCTTCCAGTATAATTTGTTCCGCTGGCCGAGAGACTTCTGCGCCCCGAGTATATGGCACAACACAAAAAGCACAAAATTTATCACAGCCCTCCTGAACCGTCAAAAATGCGCTTGGTGCGCGTTTTACTTTGGGGCGACTTTTTAGAACTGTGAATTTATCTTCTTCTGGAAAATCTGTCTCAATTGATTTGCCACCGTTTTCCAGTTTTGCCTCAAGCTCAGGTAAGCGGTGATAACTCTGCGGGCCAACCACCAAATCAACCAATGGCTGACGGCGCATTATTTCTTCACCCTCTGCCTGAGCCACGCATCCGGCAACTCCAATTTTAAGATTTGGTTTTTCCGCTTTGAGCTCTTTGAACCGGCCCAGTTCCGAATACACTTTTTCGGCTGCTTTTTCACGGATATGGCATGTGTTCAACAAAATCATATCTGCATCTTCAGGCGCGTCGGTTTGCTCATATCCTTTGCTGCCCAGCGCCTCGACCATGCGCTCACTATCATAGACATTCATTTGACAGCCGTATGTCTTCAAAAATACTTTTTTTGACGTGCTCATGCGAAACGGTCCAGTTTGTTGAAGTTTAATGCCCGATACACTAGGTTCAAAGAAACTTGCAATAAATTGTTTTATTATTCTGATTTAGAAAACCCCAGTTTGAGTGTGTATTTATGGATTATCCAAGCCTTGATGAATTTTTCAAGTCAGGAAAACACCACCTCAAAAAAGGCCCAATTGCCCTAATTTTTGCTGAAGATGACGTTGAGCTTGTATCAACAATTTCCCACCACATAAATTTAGGCTTCACGAATACAATCCTCTTCGCCAAGTCCAAGCCGGCGCTGCCTATTGACGCGAAAGATAAGTTGGTCTTCATCTGTCATGACCTATTCAACTCACCTGAGGTGGATATTATAATTAATAAAATCAGAACTCTAGCTGTAAATCAATGGATTTACTATTGTTACAATGCTGAGTACCTCTTTTTTCCATTTTGCGAAACTCGCTCTGTTGCGGAACTATTAAATTTCCACAACGAAGAGCGCCGGGATTCCATGCTAACTTTTGTGGTGGATATTTATAAAATCTGGAGACCCTGAAAAACGCCTCTATAAGAGAAAAGTCTTACCTTGATAAAATCGGTTATTTTGCCGAAGAGCGTATTGACCCCCACACCTTTCACCCCATAGAGCGCCAGCTTGATTTTTTTGGCGGCTTACGATGGCGCTTTGAGCAGTATGTTCCACAAGATCAAAGGAAAATTGATCGCATTGCTATTTTTAAAGCCAGCAAGGGGCTTACAATATCCAAAAATCACACCGTTAACATCCAAGAGTATAACACCTATGCCTGCCCCTGGCATAATAGCCTCACTGCTGCAATCATTTCGTTTCGCGCAGCCAAAGCTTTGATGAACAACCCAGACTCCAGATCAGAAATCAAAGACCTTTCATGGGAGCATTCAACACCCTTCAAATGGACATCAGACCAGTTTCTTGAGCTAGGCTTGATTGAACCTGGTCAATGGTTTTGAAGGTTCTCAGCCTATGGCACTTTAAAGATTGTTTGCCTGTGGCATCCCTAATATATGAACCCCGCCGTCGACCCGGACAATTTCACCGGTCGTGCAAACACCTGCTTCTGACGCAAGATAAACGGCTGTGCCGCCGACCGCCTCCAGCGTTGCGTTTGAACCCAAAGGCGCGTTTTGGTCGGTAAACTTATAGGTCTTGCGCGCGCCACCAATCGCGGCACCGGCTAATGTTTTCATTGGACCAGGAGAGATTGCATTGACCCGAATACCGTCTTGGCCCAAGTCATTGGCCAGATATCTCGTGGTCGCTTCTAGGGCCGCTTTGGCCACGCCCATGACGTTATAAAACGGTGTCACCCGGTTTGAACCTTGATAGCTTAGCGTCAGCAGAGTGCCTCCATTTTCCTGCATTAGCGGATAGGCGCGCCGTGCAACTTCAACAAAGGAATAGGCTGATATGTCAAGAGAGTTTTTAAAGTTTTCACGACTGGTATTAATGAACCGGCCGGTCAATTCACTTTTGTCTGAATAGGCAATGGCATGCACTAAAAAATCAATTGTGGGCCAGCGGCTGGCCAGTTGATCAAAAGCAACCTGCAAGGAAACATCGTCCGTTACATCGACGTCGACCATGAAGACAGATCCCACTGATGCAGCCAGTGGCGCAAGCCTTTTGCCAAAGGCTTCACCTTGGTAGGTGAATGCCAACTCAGCGCCGGCCTCATGCATGGATTTGGCAATACCCCAAGCGATTGAACGCTCGTTGGCTACCCCCATAATCAAACCGCGTTTGCCTGCTAACTGTCCGGTCATGGTCCTATGTTCCTTTGGTTACCCTCGGTATTTTGATAATAGCATTGATCCATTGGTACCGCCAAAGCCAAAACTATTTGTCATAACCGTATCTAGATTGGCGCCTTCAACCAATCTGGTCGCAATTTCAGAAGGCTGCAATGCTGGATCCAAGTTTTCAACATTAATCGAGGGTGCAATAAAATCATGTTCGAGCATCAAAAGGCAATAAATCGCCTCCTGTGCTCCGGTTGCCCCCTGACTATGACCTGTCATCGACTTTGTAGAGCTTACCAAGGGAGTATTGCCCTCACCAAATACGCGTCGAACAGCTTCAATTTCGCCTACATCTCCAACCGGGGTCGAGGTGCCGTGGGCGTTAATATAGCCGACATGACGCTCATCTTGCAGACTGCTCAACGCAGAGCGCATCGCACGCTCACCACCTTCACCCGAAGGAGCGACCATATCATGGCCATCTGAGGTCGCACCGTATCCGGTCACTTCCGCATAGATTTTAGCGCCGCGGGCTTTTGCATGCTCTAGGTCTTCAAGCACAACGATGCCGCCCCCACCGGAAATCACAAATCCATCACGGTCCCTGTCAAACGCCCGCGAAGCACGCTCGGGCGTATCATTATATTTGCTCGACATTGCGCCCATTGCGTCAAACAAACACGAAAGCGTCCAATCCAATTCTTCTCCGCCTCCTGCAAACATCACATCTTGCTTGCCTAGCATGATTTGCTCCGCAGCATTTCCGATACAATGCAAAGACGTGGAGCAGGCTGAGGTAATCGAGTAATTTATCCCTTTGATTTTATAGGCCGTTGAAAGGTTTGCTGAAATCGTCGAGGACATACACTTAGGCACAGCAAAAGGTCCAATACGTTTCGGAGCGCCCGATTTCAATACAACCTGATGCGCGGCCAACATTGCACTTGTTGATGGCCCGCCAGAACCGGCAACCACTCCGGTACGGGGATTGGAAATATCACTTTCCTCCAACCCAGCATCGGCAATTGCTTGTTGCATTGACAAAAAAGCATAGGCTGCGCCCGGCCCCATAAACCGTAAGACCCGCTTGTCAACATGCTCATGTATATCCAGATCAACCGACCCTGCAACCTGACTGCGAAAGCCATGCTCTTGCATGTCTGCATTGGCAGTAATGCCGGACTTTCCCGCCTTGAGGCTGGCAAGCACTTCTGTTGCATTATTTCCGATAGAGGAAACAACCCCTAGTCCAGTGATGAGCACTCGGCGCATTGGCGCACTCCTTAAAATATAAAAAGGTCTGACTTAGCTTTCCGACAAAGCGACCTTCATGTCTTTTACTTGATAAATGGTTTCACCATCGGCCTCAACCCGGCCGTCCGCGACGCCCATGGTCAACCGGCGGGTTTGAATGGCTTTGGAAAATTGAACATAATACTTTAGCATCTTGCGATCCGGCCGGACCATGCCTGTGAGTTTCACCTCGCCGACGCCCAAAGCATATCCACGGCCCTTCCAACCCCGCCAACCGAGATTAAAGCCGGTCAACTGCCACAGCCCATCTAAGCCCAAACACCCCGGCATAATTGGATTGCCCGGAAAATGGCAATCAAAAAACCAAAGATCAGGGCTTAGATCAAACTCGGCAATCACATGGCCTTTTCCATGGTCTCCGCCATCCTGGCTGATTTCTGTGATGCGATCCATCATCAACATCGGGGGTTCCGGAAGCTGGGCATTGCCGGGGCCAAATAATTCCCCTCTTGCGCATTTCAGCAGGTCTTCTTTATCAAAACTGGTGGGAAAATTGGCCATTCAGGCGCTCTCCTTCAACACAAGCAACATTCAATTCCGCTTTCTCTATCATTGAGGCCAACAGGCATGCAAGCCTCGCCGATGATCGTTGCGGCTAGAAGCTATAAAAACATTGAAATTCCTTCCTAATTGGCGGTAAACTAGAATTGTTATTATCAGGAAAAGCCATGACTTCAGCCTCAATCCTAAAAGCAAGCCGCTGGCTCTCGAAAGCCAATCTGCGCCCAACCCGCCAAAGGTTGGCACTTGCAGAAGCGCTTATCGGGGACGGACATCATCGTCATGTGACGGCCGAAAGCCTTTTTGAAAATGTCCAGCACTTGGGCAACAAGGTCTCTTTGGCCACCGTTTACAACACTCTGCGCGTGTTCTGTGACAGCGGATTGATGCAAGAAGTGACCGTAGATGGATCGAAAAGCTATTTTGATACAAACACCCACGATCACCCACATTTTTACTGGGAAGACGAAGGCAAGCTTACCGATGCACCCGCTGATCAGCTAAAAATAAAAGAACTTCCGCTGGCTCCCGAAGGTGCTGAGATCAGCTCAGTCGATGTAATCATCCGGTTGCGTAAAAAATCAACATAATAAAATCAACAGGTTAATATGCGCGCAATTGTTTATCGCCGGTTTGGTCCCGCGAGCCAGGCCCTAACTTTCGAAGAATGTTCAACTCCTTTGCCTCAAGACGGCGAAGTTTTGGTCAAAATTGAGTTTTCAGGTGCAAACCCCTCGGACGTGAAATCACGTGCTGGCATCCGGCCCGGCGTCACCAAGCCTCCATATGATATGGTTATTCCACATTCCGACGGCTCTGGTATTATTGAAGCTGTTGGTGCGGGGGTGGAAGAGAAACGCATTGGTGAGCGGGTTTGGATCTGGAACGGGCAATGGGGGCGGGCTTTGGGCACTGCGGCCGAATATATTGCCTTGCCGTCGGATCAAGCCGTTGAAATGCCCAGCGCCATGAGCTTTGAGAGCGGTGCAACATTGGGCATCCCGGGACTGACTGCAGCGCACTGCGTATTTGGCGGGGGTGATGTCAAAGACCAGACCGTTTTAATCTCGGGCGGCGCGGGCTCGGTGGCGCATAACGCGATCCAATTGGCAAAATGGGGCGGCGCGCGTGTGATTGCCACCGCATCCCCGGGCGGCTTTGATCGTGTTAAAGAAGCAGGCGCCGATCATGTGCTAGATTATAGCGCACCAGATTTAGCAAAACAGATTTCTGCCATTAGTCCCAATGGCATAGACCGCGCGCTCGAAGTGGAATTTGGACCAAATGTCGATCTTTTGGGGCGCGTTATTCGGCCCTCGGGCACCATTGCCGCTTATGGATCGGCGCTTGAAATGAACCCGATTTTTCCCTTTGGGCCATATTTGTTCAAAGCCATCACAATCGATATTGTGCTGGTCTATATTCTAGAACCGGCACAGCGTTCCTTGGCGGTTTCTAAGCTGTATGATGCCTTTGCAGATGGGGCGCTCAGCCCGGCAATACATGACATTTATCCTTTGCAGGACTGCATCAGAGCGCATGAACAGATCGAGCGTGGGGGCCGCAGCGGGGCGGTTTTACTGGCGCCTTAAACCGTCAAAATGGCACATCT
>CABZJG010000025.1 GCA_902525995.1 Paracoccaceae bacterium
CGGCCAGTCCGACGGGGAGAGAAATTTTTTAGTGAAAAAGGGCCTTTCATCGGGCCCTTTTTTGTTGGTGTTTATTATCGGATTTTAATCCTTTTTTCAGGACTACTTATTTCAGCCCCATGACATCCCCCCAAAAGCATGGTAAAAACCGGACATAATCAACGGAGTTAGATTGATGTTAAACCGGTTCCTAACAATTTGTTTCTTTTTTGTTTTTTCACTTTCTAGCTCAATCCAAGTTCTTTGGGCGCAGAATACTGAAGCGGGTGAGGGACTATCTTTGGGATTAGCTGTTCCGACGCCAGAAATCGGTCAGCCATATATTGCAGAGCGGATTGGTGACTGGAACCTGCGCTGTATTCGCACCCGAGACGGCAACGATCCATGTGAATTAACCCAGATTATAATTAACGACAGAAACGAGCCAGTGGCTGAAATTGCATTATTTAAGCTGCCATCTGGTCAACCTGCTGTTGCCGCCGCAAATATTGTCGTTCCACTTGAAACTTTACTTAATATCCCGCTCACGATTTCTTTCGGGCCGGAAACCACTAAAAAGTACCCGTATTCATTTTGCTCTTCTGTGGGCTGCATAGCCCGTATTGGCTTAACCGACGACGATATCGCACTTATGAAGAAAGGGCTGGTCGCCCAGATCATAATTGCCCATCTCTCACTGCCCAATGAAAATGTCATTTTTGAACTGTCCCTAAAAGGCTTCACAGCCGCCTATAAGAAAGCAACAGTTATTCAAAACTAGCCAATTTGGAGGAAGTCCATAACTGACTTTGCGGCACAAATTCCGGGCGTTAAATGCGGTGCCCTCAAGCGATCTACCGTGGTCTGCATTGCTTTAACTTGGGAGGTCGGATTTTCCAAAACATCCCGAATGGCTGATGCTATTGCATCTGGTTGACAGGCTTTGCCAATATATTCGGGAACGGTGCGCGTATCAGAAACCAAATTAACAAGATTTACGCTATCGACCTGCAACAGGCGCCCGATAACCTGACGAGAAATCCAGTTCATATCATAGGAAATAACCATCGGCGTTTGATTGATTGCCAATTCCAACGAGACGGTACCAGATGCGGCCAATGCGGCATCTGCAGCTTTAAAAGCCGCTCTTTTAAACTTGCCTGCCTGATCCGGGGTAATGTCACGCGGGTCCAAGACAATTGGTTTATGCTTCCATTGGCAAACCTCGATTTGCACCAATTCAGCAACTGATGTGGCCGCAGGAAGTACAATATTCATGTCAGGATAGCTGTGTTTTATCTTTTCCAATGCGTCTTTGAAAATCGGAGTTAAACGTTTGATTTCCGAGCGTCTTGAACCCGGCAAACACACTAACATAGGTCCCGGGCCCAGCCCGAAATGTAATTTGAACTCAGACACTTCCTGCGGTGTCGCGATAAGGTCTTGCACCACAGGGTGTCCGACAAAATCACAGCTCATTCCTGCGTCTTGCATCAAAGGCGGCTCAAATGGAAAGAGGGCAAGAACATGGTCGATATATTTCGCGATCTTGCGCGCGCGTCCTGGCCGCCAAGCCCACACGGTCGGCGCCACATAGTGAACCGTGGGGATATTAGATGCATGTTTGACCAAATCGGCGACCCGAAAAGAAAATTCAGGAAGGTCAATTGTGATCAACACATCAGGCTGTTCATCCAAAACCGCAGCTGCCGTTTGACGTATCCGCTGTTTTAAATGACGATACTGGCTTAGAATTTCAGAAATTCCCATCAAAGAAATTTCTTCCATCGGGAAAAGGCTTTTTAAACCCATTTCTTCCATCAACGCACCACCAACGCCGATAAACTCGTTTTTTTGGTCAGCGAGATGCTCAAAACCCTTCATCATTGCAGCGCCCAGTTTATCCCCTGAGGCCTCTCCTGCAATGATGAATATTTTCATAGCTCAGGGTCCTGCGCCAAAATAAAAACGCCCAGTGATTTGGCCAACGACAGCGTGATGTCCCGATCAAGAACCAGAACTTTATCTGGGGAAATCACGATGCCGGACAATCCGGCCTTTGCCACTTGGCGTATGGTTTGCGGGCCTATGGTTGGGACATCAACCCGCATATCTTGATCTACTTTCGGCCGCTTGACCAACACCCCGCCTTGAGAAGAGCGCAAAGAGCTCGATGTGGTGGCAACAAAATCCAGCAGGGCCTCGGTGCCTTGCAAGGTCTCGATCCCAAGAACATGGCCCCCTTCCACAACCACGCCCTGGCCAACATCAAGCCTGCTCATATGGTGTAGAATTTGATCTGCATAAGCAACATCAGCCAATTGAGCATCCGGCAATGCGCCAACAGCTGCACCCGCAGGCAGAGTTAATTCTAAAGCGATGTCCTGCGGGGCGACAACATCAAAGCCCTGATCTTCAAAAAGTGTAATCACGTACCGAAGAACTGTATCATCGCCCTTTTGCAAAACTTTTATAAAATCAGGCGCAATATTTTGCATGAACGCATCAAACTTTGCCGGATCAAGTTGGGGCCGCGACATTGCCCCGGCCATAACGACTTGTGAGATCTCATGATCCTTTAGCAGCTTAAACAGACTATGCAGTTTTTCAAACTGACAGACATGTATGTTCTTTGTAGTTAATTGGTGCGCCATACCCTCAAACACGACACATAGCGCATCTGGGGCGGCTTGATGCAGTTGCACTGGCAACCAACCATCCCCTGCAAGTATCGCAAGACCCGATGTCATATCATTCGCCGGGTGTTAAAAAAGATCGATCCGATGCGCCGGTGACAAAATCAACAATTTGCTGAACATAGTCGCTTTCGGTTTCCTCACCCAATCGCTTGGCGCGCTCTTGAAAAGCGCCCTCTCCTTGGGCCAGCATTTGAAAAGCAGCCCGCAACGCAGTGATATCCGCACGCGGAACTCCGCGCCGTTTAAGCCCGACGAGGTTTAAACCATGCAACTCGCCGCGCGGCGCCTGCACCAAACCGTGAGGAATGACATCATTGGTTACCATTGTAACCGCCCCGATGATGGCGCCCTGCCCGATGCGCACAAATTGATGAAGACCCGAAAGGCCGCCAACAATGACGTCGTCCTCTATCACACAATGGCCCGCCACTGCCGCGTTATTGACCAAGATCACCCGGTTGTGGATCTGCACATCATGCGCCACATGGCACCCGGCCATAAACAAGCCATCATCGCCAACCTGCGTTAGACCGCCGCCACCCGTTGTGCCGGTGTTCATCGTAACATGTTCACGAATGCGGTTGCGCGCTCCGATGCTAAGGGAGGTCTTTTCACCTTTAAATTTTTTATCTTGTGGAATTTCGCCTAAAACCGAAAACGGAAAAACAACGGTTTCTTCTCCAATATCAGTTTTACCACTGACCACCACGTGGCTTTTCAAAGTCACCCGATCGCCAAGCATAACTTCCGGACCCACGTGGCAAAATGGCCCGATGTGGCAGCCATCACCCAGAACTGCACCCGGCTCTATAATCGCACTGGGATGGACAAAAGAATTGCTCATTCTACGCCTCCTGAGGCAAATCCATCATAGCAGTAAACTCAGCTTCTGCGGCCATTTCACCCTCGACACTGGCGACACCGCCAAACTTCCAGACCTTTCCGCCCGGCTTGCCGCGCAGGGTGGTAAGCTGCATTTCCAAAACATCCCCCGGAACGACTTTGCGGCGGAATTTACATTTATCAATGGCCATAAAATAAATCAGTAAGTCTTTGTCAGCCAAATCCAACGCGGTTCCAACCATTACCGCAGCAGTTTGCGCCATAGCCTCGACGATTGTAACACCCGGCATAATCGGATTACCTGGAAAATGGCCCTGAAAATGCGGCTCGTTCATGGTCACGTTTTTCAAGCCCTTGGCCGATTGTGTACCATTGATATCCACCACTTTATCGACCAATAAAAAAGGATAGCGGTGGGGTAAAATTCGCTGGATAAGTTGTATATCTGCGCTCAGAGACTGGCTGCTCATTGTAAACCTTTATTTTTCGTTTCTAAAAGTCCTAGCAATCTGAGCGGTTTGCAGCAAGGGGTGATCTGCATAGGCTGCAAAAGTTGGCAATGAAATTTAGCCTTGAAATGAACGACAAAATTAATTTTTAGGTGTCGCTATTCCATCACCCAATCGCTGATCAATTAAGGCGATTGCGGATTGCGTAATATCGGCGTGTGGAAAAACTATCATACGCTGATCATCTTTTTGGATTAAAATTGAGGCCCCGCGTTCCTGCATCAGCTGGGAAAATATAGGGCCCAATTGGCGCAATAGGTTTTCACGCGCGACCTGCAGGTCTTGGGTAAGTTTATTTCTGCGCTCGGACTGCTCTAGCCTGAGTTTGTTTGACTTGCTATCAAAAGCTTCAGCCAGTGTACGAAATTCATCTGGCGGAGTTTCGGCTCTTATATCTCGCAGCTGTTTTTCTTCTGCAATTAACTCACCCGCAATCCTGTTAAAATCATCTGCTAAAGCTCTTTCTGCTTCTCTAAAATCTGACTGCAAACGTTGGCCATAGACTGTTTCGGTAAAGACCCGATCCAGATCCACCACCAAAACCTGAACATTAGGCAAAGATTGTGCAAAGGCCGATGAGACGTACATAACGCTGGCGGCAACAGTCAAAAAGATTTGCCTGAAAATACAGCTAAGCATATTTAAAATTGGGTTGAGAGCGTAAACTCAAAATCTTGCTCTTTATCATACTGCTCTTTTTCAAGTGCTTTGGTGAAATTAAAGCGCAACGGACCGATCGGTGTGGCCCATAAGATCGCAGCACCTACAACTTGACAGATGCTGTTGTCCTTGTACAGCACATCGGGATCGCTGGTTGTAATGCCCCAAAGCGATCCGACATCATAAAAAACACTTCCCGACAATCCAAATTCTTCGGGGATGCCCAGTGGAAAATCAGCTTCGAAACGGGCAACAGAAAATTGCTCGCCGCCCAAAGCATCATCAACAGAGTCTTCAGAATTATATTCGCGTGGCCCTATCCCGCCCGGCTCAAAGCCCCGCATCACATGACTTCCCATACTAAAGCGGTCGATCACGCGGCTTTGGCCTTTGGAATAGGCCAGCACGCCACCTTCAAGTGTTGCGCGCAGCGTTACCGCATCTTTGAATACTTTTGTTTGTCCAACAAGTTTTGCTTGGGTTTTGATGCTTGTCGTATCCCCAGAAATTCCTGAAAAATCTTGATCAATTTGCAGTAGAACACCCGCGTCTGGATTGAACCCATTTTGCCGCGTGTCGAACCGATATGTATAGCCGATACCGTTTGCCGTGACTGCGGGTAGATCTTCTTCCGCAGAAATAACACGTCCACCAGTATTTTCAGCTGTTATATCATCATTTTTAGTGAAAAGCCGAACGGCCAACCGCCCATTTTCCCCCATTGGAAAGCCCAATTCAGGCTCGAAAATCACAGAGGTGGTGTCATATAATGAATTTTGCTGTGATGTTTGTCGAAAGCCCGCGTTAAGGGAAAAAGACAAATCATTGTATAAGAAGGAGGGCTCGGTAAAACGCATTGAATACAACTGATTATCAGTGCCCGCCTTGAGCGCCAAAGAAAGCGATTGTCCGCGCCCAAGAAAATTGCGCTCGCCATATTCTAAGATCGCTCCAAAACCCTGAGCACTTGAATAACTGCCCCCCAACGACAGAGAACCTGTTGCCTTTTCGGTCACAGCTACATCGATAATCACCTGTTCGGGCGAAGAGCCTGCACGTGAACTGATGTCTACATTTCCAAACAATCCTGAAGCTCGGAGACGGCGGGCTGTCGCGCCTATGTCACGTGGATTAAACGGATCGCCCTCAGCGGTTCTAAAATAGCGACGAATAACCCGATCCAATGTTCCCGTATTGCCTTCAATATTAATACGCTCAACAAACTGACGCTTGCCTCGGGTCAGCTCAAAAGTCAGGTTCAAAAGTTGATTTGCATCATCGCGGTCAATTCGCGGCGTGACTTTGATAAATTCAATCCCTTTGCGAAGCGCCAAGAGTTCAAGACGCACTATGTCATTTTCAATATCAAGCGGAGAATAAATTGAGTCTTCTTTGATTTTTAATACGGCGGAAAAGTCATCTGCATTTACACTTGGCAAATTTGAAACTGCTAAAACTTGACCAAAGCGAAATTGCCGCCCTTCGCGTAGATTGAACGTGATAAAATATCCGTCCCGTTCCTCCGACAATTCAGCTTTGACATCATTAACCCGTGCATCAATATAGCCCTTTGATTGGTAAAAGTCTGTCAAAATCTGTTTGTCATACTCAACTTGATCGGAATTAAATGTATCGCGCTGGATCAAAGTTCGCAAAATACCTGCCTGTTTTGTTTGTAGAACCCGGCGTAAGCGGCGATCACTAAAGGCAGAATTACCAACAAAGCTTATGCGTTCTACTTCAACAGTTCCGCCTTCGGAAATTTCAAACACCAAATCGACCCTGTTGTCCGATTGGCGAATGATCCGCGGCGTCACTTGGGTGGCTAAATTTCCAATGTCGGCGTAAGCTTTGATAATCGCCTCAAAATCACCCTCAACATCTGTTGGGTTAAACACCCGCCGAGGTTTTGCTCTGATCAAAGTCGCCAGCGTAGTGTTGGTGATTTTATTATTTCCCTCAAAGGCAATCTGGTTCACCGTAGGATATTCTTGGACCTTGATCAGCAAGCGTCCATTTGAAGGCAATAATTCGACACTTTCAAAAAGCCCGCTGTCAGAAATATTTTGATAGGCTGAGTTTAATTCCGCAGCGTCCACCACTTCAGAGACAGGAATATTTGCATAATTTAATATGGTTGACGTTTCAATGCGGCGGTTCCCTGTCACATCAATTGAGCTAAAACGAAACTCCTGAGCGGAAACTAAGCTTGCAAAAACACTAATAATTCCAAACACAATCCCAAAAATAGCTATATTTAGTGCACGCCAATGCGTCTTAATGCCAAGCCACTGAGAATATTTCATTTTCCGCACGCCTCTCATGAGCCTACTCCGCTCTGATGTCCTGCATTTTGATTATCGGGAAAGCGCTTGTTTGTCAAAACCACAATGAATAGTTAACGGCCCGAGTGCATGTCTACCTAAGGACAAACCAGGTCATTTGCCAACGCAAACATCATGAAACTTAAAATAACCGCGAGACCTGCCATCATCAGCGCATTCAAAAACGCTTCATTTGGGGGACGCCTAGCAAGAGCTTCATACCCAAAAAACACCAAATGCCCCCCATCAAGCACCGGCACAGGGAAAAGATTAATCATCCCCACAGCCGCAGAGAGCACGGCAATAAACCACAGAAAGTTGTCCCCCCCTTGGCGGGCCATTTGGCCCGATGTTTCAGCAATTCCAATGGGGCCAGATAGGTTGCAACTGCTTATTTCGCCGGACACGATATGATACAAACCTGAAACTGATCCGGACATTATAGCCCAGGTTCCATTTAACCCGACTGTCAGACCGTCTATCAAGCTTAGCGGCGAGACAACCGGATCAAAGAAAAAGCCGCCGCCAACAACGCCAATCCTCCATTGCGATGTAAATCCACCATTTGAAGACGGCTCGTCCGTGGCCTTCGGTACGAGGGTTTGGTTAATTTCCTGACCATTGCGCCAAATTGTGACCGGTAAAGGCCTGCCATTTGAATTTTCGACATAGCGGCGCAAGTCACCAAAAGTCACGATTGCATCACCTTGGACATTAAGAATAAAATCACCTTCCTGCAGGCCTATATCGGCAGCTGCAGAGCGCGGCACAACCCGCAATACCCGCGGTGGATTTACATTTGGCCCTAGCACTTCAAGAGTTCGGCCAGACCGTTCAATTTCATAGATATACTCTGTTGAACCGTCCAAATTACTCCAAAACTGTTGCATCGCAACAGGTTGATCAAAATTCGGAACCGCCTGACCATTGATGGCCCGCAATACGTCACCCTCTTTCAACTCATGCTGAAAAGGTGTTGGATGCAATGCTTCAATGGTCAGCGGGTCACGCAATTGACCTTGCCAAATTGAAATTCCGGAAAGCAATAAGATTGCGAAAGCAAAGTTAAAAAGTGGGCCAGCGGCCACTGTAGCTGTTCTTGCCCAAAGAGGGGCGCCGGACAACGAGGACCGCCGTTCACTGGCTGACTGCATCTTTGCCGCCACACTGTCCGCCTGACTGGCCGCGTTCTTGTCGCCGCGAAACTTGACGTAACCACCAAGAGGAATGGCTGCAATTTGCCATTTGGTTCCACGGCTGTCGATCCTTGAGAGCAAAACCGGTCCAAAACCAAGTGAAAAAACCTCTGAATGAATACCCGACCAACGCGCAACAATATAATGCCCATATTCATGTACAGCCACGATAATGGATAAGGCGGCAACAAAAGCTGCCAAGGTCACAAAAAGTCCACCAAAAGCGGGAATAATCGAAATTAAATCCAAAGTTTTGGTCCTGTATTTATGCGCTTAGCGCTTGAATTTCTTCGCGCCCGATTTTCCTGCCCATATGGTCTGCGTGCAGGATATTATCAAGGTTTTGATCTTTATTTAACTCGCAAGCGCGCGCAAACAAGCGGTGCAATGTGCGCTCCACCACCTCTGCCATATTTAAAAACCCAATCTGGCGGGCCATAAATGCATCAAGTGCAACCTCTTTTGAGGCATTGTAAACTGCACCAGCTACACCGCCCAACTCAAGCACGTCATAGGCCAGTTTCAGCGCTGGAAACCTAATTTGATCGGGTTTTGCAAAATCCAGTTGCCCAATTTTCGTAAGGTCAAGCCGGTTCAGCGGCAAAGGCTTGCGCTCCGGGTAATACAGCGCAAATCCAATTGCGTGACGCATATCAGGTGGCCCAACATGTGCGAGCAGATTGCCATCGTGGAAACCAACAAGCGCATGAACAATGGATTGAGGGTGAATTACAACTTCAATTTGGGTCGCATCTATTTCGAAAAACTCTTTAGTTTCTATAACCTCCAAGCCTTTGTTAAACATTGATGCGCTGTCAATTGTTATTCTTGATCCCATCGACCAATTGGGATGAACCATAGCTTGTTCCGGCGTAACAGTTGCAAGTTCTGCCTTTGACCAATTTTTAAATGCACCACCAGATGCGGTGATAATAATGCGCTCAACAGAACTTCTACTTTGACCCATAAGAGCTTGAAAAATAGCGGAATGTTCGCTGTCTATGGGTAAAATCTGCACGTTGTTTTCTGCTGCGGTTGCCTTCATCAACCGTCCAGCGGCAACCATACTTTCTTTGTTTGCCAAGGCGAGATCTGCGCCATTGGACATGGCAGTCAACCCAGGCTCAAGCCCGGCAGCGCCCACAATCGATGACATTACCCAATCCGAAGGCATTGCTGCGGCCTGCAAAATAGCCGACCTTCCGGCGCTAACACCGATACCGCTGCCCGCCAGAGCATCTTTGAGGTCTTGATACAGACTGTCCTCTGCAATAGCCGCGTGTTTGGCGCCAAGCTCGATGGCTGATTTTGCCAGTAAATCAACATTGCGTCCACCAGTGAGCGCTACGACCTCAAAACCCGTCCTATCACGCCGAATAAGATCGATTGTATTTTGACCAATAGAGCCGGTTGCGCCTAAAATACTGACCCGCTTCATATAGGAAATACCCAAGGAGCGGTCAGAATAAATCCAAGTGTTGCGCCCACCATGGCATCAAAACGGTCCAGTAATCCCCCATGACCAGGTAGAAGATTTGAGCTGTCTTTCACACCGCAAACCCGTTTCAGAGCACTTTCACAAATATCACCTATTTGACCCGTAAAGGATAAAAAGACCGAAAAAAGAACAAAGGCAAAAATTGTCGTTTGCGGGGCAACGTAATCTTTAACAACGAAACTAATCACTGCCACAACTACCCAGCCCCCAACGGTTCCAGACCAAGTTTTTTTGGGGCTGACCTTGGCCCAAAACTTTGGGCCCCCTACAGTTTTACCCACAAAATACCCAGCGACATCGGTTAAGACCACCAAACAAATCAACCAAAGTATAATCGGCAAACCGAAGTCTTGTCGTAAATCAAACAGAACTGTCCCAGCTGACATTATGGCAAAAGAAAACAGGGCTCCGATATTTTTTTGTTGCACAAAAAGAACCCGCTGAAGGCCGGCAGATATAAGAAGAAGCGCTATACTGACCCATAAAATACCCCAAAAAGAAGTGGCTATAATCGTAATGGCGGCAAGGACAGTGATGATCCATGTTTTCAGCTTTGAACCTGCGGTCAACATAGACCCCAATTCCCAAAGCATTGCGGCAATAATAACAACGATTAAACCAGCGAACCAAACTCCGCCAAACCAAAGCGCAAGCCCCGCAATCGCAGCCAAAACCAAAGCAGAGCCTAGCCTCGGCACAAGATCACTCCACCCCTTTGCGCCCATCATGCAGTGGCACCTCCAAAACGCCGAGAGCGGTTGGAATAGCTGGTTACAACTTTTGCAAATATATCAGCTGTAAAATCGGGCCATAGCGTATCGATGAATTCATATTCTGCATAGGCTGATTGCCAAAGTAGGAAATTTGAAATGCGCGCCTCACCCGAAGTTCTAATCACCAGATCAGGGTCCGGCAAAACATGGGTATCAAGGTATCTCGGTAATGTTTCCTCGTTCACATCCTTTGCGGAAAGTTTTTTTGCTTCAATATCATGGGCCAGTCGGCGCGTTGCGCGCGCAACCTCATCCCGGCCGCCGTAATTGATAGCAATGGTCAAATGCACAAGATCATTGTCCTGGGTCATAAGCTCTAGATCATCCATCAAATCAACAAGCTTATCTTCAAGCCTAATGCGATCGCCAATGAAACGCACCCGCACCCCATTGTTCTTAAGGTTCGCGGCTTCCTTGCGGATATATTTCTCAAACAGGCTCATCAAACCGGCCACTTCCGCCTGCGTTCGCTTCCAGTTTTCTGTCGAAAAGGCAAAGATTGTTAGATATTTCACGCCCAGATTTGGACAGCTTTCCAATACTTCCCGAATACGGGCTGCGCCAGCGCGATGGCCAAAAAGACGTGGCCTGTGGCGCGCCTGTGCCCACCGCCCATTGCCATCCATAATAATGGCGACGTGATTTGGAGATTTACTATTTTGGTCAAAATTTTTCATCAAACGATCTTTTGTAGCTGAGACCTAGACTTGCATAATTTCCGACTGCTTGGATGTAAGAGCCTCATCAACGGCTTTGATGGCTCCATCGGTCAGCTCTTGCACTTCTGCTTCCCAGATCTTTTGGTCATCCTCGGACATACCATCGGTTTTGGCTTTTTTGATCTGATCCATACCATCGCGGCGAATATTCCGAATGGAAACACGGGCATGTTCGGCATACTGCGCGGCCACCCGGGTTAATTCGCGGCGGCGCTCTTCGTTCAGTTCGGGAATTGGCAGCATAATAACCATGCCATTTAGCTGCGGGTTGATGCCGAGACCGCTTTCGCGAATGGCTTTTTCAACCGCACCGACCATAGATTTATCCCACACATTCACAGTCACCATACGCGGCTCAGGCACATTGACCGTACCCACTTGATTGATCGGAGTGCGCTGCCCGTAGGCTTCGACATAAACCGGCTCAAGCATAGATGCCGAGGCTCGACCGGTCCGCAGGGATGCAAATTCGGTTTTCAAAGAAGTCATCGCCCCATCCATGCGGCGCTGTAAATCATCGGTATCAAGCATAAAATCGTCTGACATGGTCTTCTTCTCTTATTTTCTTTGCTCTGTTTTATTGCCTTTTTCGTGCAGGATCACAGCACGGGTTGCCTAAACCCTATTCTAACGTCAATCACACACGGTTGTATAGGTGCCTTCCCCATCAAGAATACCCTTGAACCCTCCCGGTTCATCCAAGGAAAAGACAATGATTGGTAAATTGTTATCCCGCGCCAAAGCAATCGCACTTGCATCCATAACAGCAAGGTGTTTGGCCAGCACATCATCATACGATATTTTATCGTAACGAACGGCATCGGAATTTGTGACCGGGTCTTTATCATAGACCCCATCGACTTTTGTCCCTTTAAAAATCGCCTCGCAGGCCATTTCGCTGGCTCTAAGGGTTGCAGCAGTATCGGTGGTGAAATAGGGGTTGCCGGTTCCGGCGGCAAAAATACAAACCCGTTTTTTTTCCAAATGTCGCACCGCGCGGCGCCGAATATAGGGCTCACAAACCTGATCCATCGGGATTGCGCTGATCACACGCGTAAACACGCCAATGCTTTCCAAAGCACTTTGCATGGCAAGGGCATTCATCACCGTGGCCAGCATACCCATATAGTCCGCCGTTGTGCGCTCCATGCCTTGCGCACTGCCCTGCAAGCCGCGAAAAACATTACCGCCGCCGATAACCATACAAATTTCAACCCCCAGATCATGCACGGTCTTGACCTCACGCGCGACCCGTTCAACTGTCGGGGGATGCAGCCCAAACCCTTGGTCTCCCATCAGGGCTTCTCCTGAGATTTTCAGCATCACGCGGGTAAAAGTCGTTTTCGGGGCGGGGGATTGATCCATATTGCACTCCTTGCGCACATCATAATTTTTATGCGAATGTGCCGCCAGAAGACGACCCTTATCGCGCATCACACTTTTGCAATATAACCCCGGGGCCAAAAGGCCAAGGATCATACGCACACAGATGAACAGTTTTTCCCTAACAGACCTCGCACGTGTTGACCATAGGCAGCCGATCTTGATTGCAGGGCCCACCGCATCCGGCAAGTCAGACCTGGCAATAGAAATTGCGCGCCAGTATGGTGGTCTGATCGTGAATGCCGATGCCATTCAAGTCTATTCGAATTGGCGCGTTTTAAGCGCCCGGCCAAGCGAAAAAGATGAAACAGAAATAGACCACGCGCTTTACGGTCACCTTGCGCGGGATGCGCATTATTCTGTTGGTCATTGGTTACGAGAAGTGCGACCGCTGATACGTGGGGCCAAAAGGCCAATTATAACGGGGGGAACCGGGCTATATTTTACAGCCCTGACGCAGGGGCTTGCCGAGCTTCCAGCGATTTCTGAAAGTTTAAGGCAAGAAGCAAATGCCCAAATAGAGAAATATGGATATCAAGTTTTACTCAAGGACATTGATGCAGACACCCAGCAAAAGCTAGACATCCAAAATCCAATGCGCGTTCAGCGGGCGTGGGAAGTGCAACAGGCAACCGGAAAATCACTTTCCTATTGGCATGCTCAAACACCGGCGGCAGATCTGCCTCTTGAAGATTGCTGCGCAATTGTCATGCAAACAGATACCCCATGGCTTAATACCCGAATTGAGCAACGTTTTGATAAAATGATCAAAGCTGGCGCGCTGGAAGAAGTCGAAGAGCATCTACCCAACTGGAATGAAAAGCTATTGTCATCAAAGGCCATAGGTGCGCGGGAATTGATCGCCCACCTTCGTGGACAACTGTCTTTGGAACAGGCACAGCAATCCGCAACAATCGCCACGCGTCAATTTGCCAAACGGCAACGCACATGGTTTCGCAGCAAAATGAAACATTGGAATTGGTTTGATGCGACACATTCCTTGCGTTAGATTTTATATTTATCAACAGCACTT
>CABZJG010000026.1 GCA_902525995.1 Paracoccaceae bacterium
CCTTCGGTACACGCCTTTCGAGGCTGCAACGCTGAGCATCTCTTGGGATATGTCCAAAGCATCAATTGGTCCAATACCATAAGATGTCAAAGCCTCTGCCGCCAAAGTTTGCAAAATGCCGCGCCACCTCTTGCGGCAATTTATAATCCATTTCATGGGCAAAACTGTTGTCATAATCTTCAGCCCATTGAGCATAAAGACGTTGATTATCTTGAGGTGTTTTTAACCCATAAGCAGCGTCAAGATTGGGAGAGGTTTTGCTCATATCAATATCCCAACAGTCTTATGCGACAAAATCAAGAGATTTTCGTATATCGGCTTGCAGCAGCAATGGGTTCATGTGCAAATAGAATATGCAAAACCATTTGCTTTCGTTCGGACATGGCTATTCAGCCCAAGCGCTTGCACGGGTTTTAATTCCCCTTGGCTGGCAGGTGAGCGGAACCACCCGCAACCTAGATAAGGCTGAACAAATGCGCGCGCAGGGGATAGAGCCGCTTTTATGGGAGAACGCCGATGCAATCCATGCGGCGCTGCGCTCTGCCACCCATGTTTTGGCCTCTGCTGGCCCTGATGCACAGGGTGATCCGGTGTTGCGCATTTTTGGCTCGGCACTTGCCAAGCATGCGGCGCAATATAAATGGGTTGGATATTTATCAACCACCGGGGTTTATGGGGACCATCAAGGTCAATGGGTCGATGAAAGCGCACCGCTGACACCTGCCGCCAAGCGCGGCAGGGCCCGCGTAGCCGCCGAAGCGCAGTGGCAGGACATTCCCGATCTAGGGCTTCATATTTTCCGACTGGCAGGGATTTACGGACCGGGAAGAGGCCCTTTTGCAAAGGTGAAAAATGGCACGGCGCGGCGAATTATAAAGAAAAACCAAGTCTTTAGCCGCATACACGTAGAAGACATCGCACAGATATTACATGCCTCAATTAACCGTCCACGCTTTGGTGCGGTGTATAATGTCTGCGATGATTATCCTGCGCCGCCACAGGATGTAATCGCGTATGCGGCTGAATTGCTCGGCGCGCCGAGCCCCCCTGCGATAGATTTTGAAAAGGCTGATCTCAGCCCGATGGCCCGAAGCTTTTATGCAGAAAGTAAAAAGGTCAAAAACGATTTGATCAAGTCTGAATTGGGGGTTGTCTTGTTTTACCCCGATTACCGCCAAGGCTTGGCCGCATTGCTTAAGCTTTAGAAGATATCTGGGATACCCCAAGCAGATTTAAAACTGTGTCGACAATGGCGCCTGCATTCAAACCGGCCTGAGCATACATTTCCTCTGGGCTGGCCTGATCGATGAATTCATCGGGCAGCACCATCGAGCGGAATTTAAGACCATGATCGAACACACCTTCATCGGCCAGAAATTGCATCACGTGGGATCCAAATCCGCCAACAGCACCTTCTTCGATGGTGATTAGAACTTCATGGTTGGCGGCCAAAGACAAGATCAATTCATGATCCAGTGGTTTGGCAAATCGGGCATCGGCGATGGTGGGGTTAAGACCCTGCGCGATCAGTGTTTCGCTGGCTTTTTGAACTTCGCCAAGATGGGTGCCGAACGACAGGATCGCAACCCCCTGCCCAGACCTGATGAGCCGGCCTTTGCCCAGCTCTAACACCTGGCCTTTGGCAGGTAGATCAACGCCCTGACCTTCGCCGCGCGGATAGCGAAAAGCAATTGGCCCTTCATTATGCGCCGCGGCTGTTGCCACCATATGCATCAGTTCGGCTTCATCTGCTGCGGCCATCACAACCATTCCCGGTAGATTGGTTAAAAAGGCAATATCAAAGCTGCCAGCATGTGTCGCACCATCTGCACCGACAAGACCGGCGCGATCTATGGCAAACCGCACCGGCAAGCCTTGCACCGCAACATCATGCACCACCTGATCATAACCGCGCTGCAAAAATGTCGAATACATTGCGCAAAATGGCTTTAGCCCGCCCGCCGCCAGTGCAGCGGCAAAAGTAACACCGTGCTGTTCGGCAATTCCAACGTCAAAACAGCGCGATGGATAGCGTTTGGAAAAAAGATCAAGCCCGGTGCCATCGGGCATTGCAGCGGTGACGGCGCAGATTTGCGGATCATTGGCAGCTTGATCCAGCAAGGCTTCGGCAAAAACCTTGGTGTAGGACGGCGTATTTGAGGGAGACTTCTTCTGCTCGCCTGTCAGCACATCAAACTTGGCTGTTGCATGACCTTTGTCGGGTGCTGTTTCAGCTGGGGCATAGCCCTTGCCCTTTTTGGTGATGGCGTGGATCAGAATAGGACCTGTGGCGCGTTCATGCACAGTGCGCAGAACGGGCAGCAATTGATTGAGGTCATGACCATCAATGGGCCCAACATAGGAAAACCCCAAAGCCTCGAACATTGTGCCGCCCACGGCCATACCTTTGAGCATGTCTTTGGCACGTTTTGCGCCTTCACGAAACGGTTCAGGTAAAAACCCGATTGCGCCTTTGGCAGCTTCTTTTAAATCTTGGAACGGGTCACCAGCATAGAGCTGGGACAGATAGGACGACAGCGCGCCAACTGGTGGGGCAATGGACATATCGTTATCGTTCAAAATAACGACCATGCGCTTTTTTAAATGGCCTGCGTTGTTCAGCGCTTCATAGGCCATGCCGGCGCTCATGGCGCCATCGCCGATAACCGCCACGACATCGCCCAGACCACTGGTGCATGAACCGCCCAGATCGCGCGCTACAGCAAAGCCAAGGGCGGCGCTAATCGAGGTGCTGGAATGGGCTGCGCCAAAGGGATCATAGGGACTTTCGCTGCGTTTGGTAAAACCGCTGAGACCATCTTTTTGGCGCAGAGTGCGGATGCGATCCCGCCGCCCGGTTAGGATTTTATGGGGATAGCTTTGATGACTGACATCCCAGATGATTTTATCGCGCGGCGCATCAAAGACGGCATGAAGCGCTACGGTCAGCTCCACAACCCCAAGGCCGGCACCCAAATGGCCGCCCGTTTCCGCAACAGTCGCTATGGTTTCGTTGCGCAATTCGCTGGCAAGCTGCTGCAACTGGGCATCACTCAGCTGTTTTAAATCAGCAGGTGACTGAACCTTGTCGAGAAGAGGTGTATTTGGGCGTTGTGTCATCAGGTCTCTTTGAGCCGATCTAGCTTTCTCTTGAAATAATGAACTTGGCGCAATGCTGCAAGGGCTCTGCTTTTATGCCAAGGGGTGTCACAGCATCGCAGGCTTCGCTGATCAGCTGTTTGGCGCGCTCTTTGGCGCCATCTAGACCAAGCAAGGACACAAAAGTGGCTTTGCCGGCCTTGGCGTCTTTGTTAAGCCGTTTGCCGGTCTTTTCCGGGTCGCCCTCAACGTCAAGAATATCATCGGTGATTTGAAAGCCCAACCCGAGGGCAGCGGAATATTGCATTAATGGGGCTGGGTCCTCTTGTGCAAGGATTGCCCCGGCTTGTGCGGACCAAGAAATCAGCGCCCCGGTTTTGCCCTGCTGTAATTCGGTAATCTGCGCAAGATCCAATGGGGTGGCGGCAGTTTCGGCAGCAATGTCCTGTGCTTGGCCCAAAACCATTCCTGCAGCGCCTGCAGCGCGTGCAAGACGCAGTGCAAGATCAGCCCGAAGATCGGCTATGGGGCTGTACTGGGGATTTAGCACCAACTCAAAACCAAGCGATTGCAGGGCATCCCCGACAAGAACCGCTGTTGCCTGATCCCATTTTTTATGCACTGTTGGTTGGCCGCGCCGCAGATCATCATCATCCATGCAGGGCAGATCGTCATGCACCAAAGAATAGGCATGGATGGCCTCAATGGCCGCCGCCGGCCAAATGGACTGGCTGTGCGGCAGATCATAGATGGCGGCGCTTTGCATCACCAAAAATGCACGCAGGCGTTTGCCGCCACGCAGCGCGTAGCGCATTCCCTGCACAACAGGGGCATCTGCCATTGGGGCCAGTGACTGATCGAGATGGGTTTGGACAAGCGCTGCGTGCTCTGCCAGCTTTTCGCGAAACATCACAAACCGTCGACAGGTGTTGTCCCTGATGGCGCCCCGTCGGCATCGAACGTAATGGCCGCAACTTTTTCTTCGGCTTCTTTAAGCTTTGTTTCGCAGCGCTTTTTCAATTCAGCGCCCCGTTCATAAAGTGTGATGGACTGATCTAGCGCAACATCGCCCCGCTCCAAAGCGCTCACAACTTTTTCCAATTCTGCCATGGCCTGTTCAAAGGTCATTTCTGCTACTGGTGTGTCGGTCATTGTGCTGCCTCGCTCAGAATTTTGACATGGGCCTTAACCGATGCTGCTAAGGCATTTAGATCATACCCGCCTTCGAGTGCAGAAACCAGCCGTCCTTCACAAAGATCATTGGCCAAAGCACAAAGCTGCTTGGTCAGCCATACGAAATCTTCAGTGCTCCAATTTAGTTCGGCCAGTGGGTCGTCTTGGTGCGCATCAAAACCGGCGGAAATTATAATCAACTCGGGCTCGAACGCTTTGATACGTGGAAACGCAACGCGTTCATAGGCTGCGCGCATTGCCGCGCCGTTGCTGCCCGGTGGCAGAGGGATATTGATCACATTGTCAAAAGCACCACTGTCGGTTTCCGCGCCGGTTCCAGGCCAAAGCGGCATTTGCTGTGATGTGATGGTCAAGGCGCGCGGTTCATCCCACAAAAGGTCTTGGGTCCCATTGCCATGATGCACATCAAAATCAACCACGGCCACGCGCTTTAGCCCGTGATAGTCAAGCGCATGTTTGGCACCCAGAGCAACATTGCCAAAAAGGCAAAATCCCATCGCGGTTTGCGTTTCCGCATGATGCCCCGGGGGGCGCACCGCCGCAAAAGCATTGGGCGCGCTGCCCTGCAGAACCATATCAACCGCCCGCAGCACGCCCCCTGCTGCCCGATAGGCGGCCTGTAGCGAGCCCGGCGACATATGCGTGTCCCCATCAATGGCGGTAAAGCCGGCCTCAGGAGCGGCGTCATGCAACGCGTTGATATGTGATTTAGGGTGAATGCGCAGCAGATCGTCATCTGCTGCCATCGGAGCGTTGACACGGTTCAGCTCAAGCGGCGCAAGAGCCTCTAAAATACGTTCGAGACGGGCCACCTGTTCGGGGTGCCGGGGGGGCGTTATATGGTTCAAACACTCTTTATGGGTGATCAAAGCGGTCTTCATCAATTTTACCTATCTACTGAATTTACGACTATTCGCCGCAGAGCTTGATCTAAGTCTAGGCTGTTTTTCGGCAAACAGAAAGCTATTCAGCCCAAGCGTTCACCGATCTGAGAACATCATGACCCGATAAAACAAACGGTCTTAAGCTGGGGTCATTCCTCGTAGTTTTTCAGAGCGCCGCCTGAGCAATTCCAGTGTGGTCAGCAGTAAAATTGAAAGTGCAACCAAGATCGTCGCAACGGCAAGGATCGTGGGGCTGATTTGCTCACGCAGCCCTGTGAACATTTGCCAAGGCAGTGTTTTCTGACTTGCGGACCCCACAAACATAATCACCACCACTTCGTCAAAAGACGTGATAAAGGCAAATAGCCCACCTGAGATAACGCCAGGTAAAATGAGCGGCATTTGAACACGGAAAAATGTTGTAACCGGGTTGGCCCCCATATTGGCCGCCGCCCGGGTCAGTGAATTATCAAAGCCCACCAAGGTGGCAGTGACCGTAATAATCACAAAAGGAATGCCCAGAATAGCATGGGCCAGAACAACTTTCATATACCCTACAAGGTTCTTATCCAGACCTATCTGATGTTCCAGAAACTTGCCCATTCCGGCATAAAAGAAAAACATACCGGTTGCCGAAATAATCAACGGTACAATCATCGGCGATATTAGGATCGCCATAATGGCCCGTTTGAAGGGAACGTGACTTTGGCTAAGCCCGATTGCTGCCAGCGTGCCCAGTGACACCGAAACCAAGGTCGCTATCGGGGCAATAATCAGGGAATTTTTAAACGACCGCTGCCATTCGTTATTGGTGAAGAAGTCATTGTAGTGCTTCAATGAATAGCCCGCAGGATCGAAGCGCAACATTTCAGGTGTGAAGGTAAAGAAATCCTGAGCGTTGAATGAAAGTGGCATCACCACAATGATTGGAATGATCAAAAAGGCAAAAATCAGCCCGCAGATAATTCTAAAGGTAAAATACCACAGGACCTGACCGGGGGTCAGATAAGGATGAAGACGCGCACGGTATCCCCCCTCATACAGCCAGAAAATAAACCAGCCCAAGAACCAACCCCACAGCACGCCGCTTAAAGCGCCGACCAATCCAAAGAAATATAGACCGGCGATTAACGCAGCAGCACTTAGCCCATAGCGCGCGGTTCTTTCTTCTGGGATCGCTGACGTTGCGATATAGGCAACTGCCGCAGTTATGGCTGCCCCGGCAATCAGTCCAAGCGGGGCATTTCCCATGGACATTCCCATCAACACACCCAGCAGCGCGCCCAGCAGGGCCGTGACGGATAAAACAAACGATAATGGTTTGCGCGAAATCACAGTAAGTGCAGCCATGACCTCACCCTCCGAGCTTGACGTTGTCGATACCGACAATCTTATCATAGGTCCAATACAGGATTAGAACAGCAACCAATAAAATAGTCCCTAAAGCCGCTGCAAGCCCCCAGTTCAAAGAGCGCAGAATGTGATAGGCAATCCGGTTGGAAATAAAGACACCTTTTGTGCCGCCCACAATTTCCGGTGTGATGTAATATCCAATCGCCAGAATAAACACGAGAATTGATCCAGCGCCAATGCCGGGAACGGACTGCGGGAAATAGACCCGCCAAAATGCGGTCGTGTTGGTCGCGCCAAGCGATTTGGCGGCCCGAACATAACTGGGCGGGATTGTTTGCATCACCGAATACATCGGCAGGATCATAAACGGCAAAAGAATATGCGTCATTGCAACGATGGTGCCGATTTCATTGTTAATCATCACCAAGCGGGCGCCATCTGACACCAAGCCTAGGTTCACCAGAACATCATTTATCACGCCTTGCTGCTGCAACATCACTTTCCACGCGGATGTCCGCACCAGCAAAGATGTCCAAAAAGGCAGAAGCACAAGGATCATTAAAAGGTTGGCTTGCCGCATTGGAAGATTGGCCAAAAGCCACGCCACCGGGTAGCCGAACAACAGGCATGAGCCGGTAATAATAAGCGACATAATCAGTGTGCGCCCGAACAGTGTTAGCAAAATTTGCTTGTTTTCAGGCTGAAACTCGGGCCCATCGGCCGTTTTGCGCATATCAATAGCGTTCAAAAAATATCCGCTGGTATAATTTGAGCTATGAACTTTAAGCGTTTGCCAAGTTTCGATTTTGCCCCAGCCTTTGTGAACATCTATCAACTTTTCCTTGAACGGACCGTCGGTTTCCATATCCCATTTTTTGGCCTTGCGCGCGGTCTTTTTAAAAAGCGATGCAATTCCGGATTGTTCATAGTTTAGACGCAGTCCGACTTTGGTGTGAACTTTTGCTTTAGCAGCTTTTTGAATATCTGATGCAAAGGCGGCATAGACAGCCTCATCTGGCAATTCACCGGTTGATGAATCCCAGGTTTCCAGCGCGGCCACCGTTTGAGGAAGCGTAGTTGCCACGATGTCGTTTTCGACGGATCGGAACAGCATAGAAATAATCGGCAAAATAAAGGCAATAAAGATAAAGATCAAAAGAGGTGCGATCAATAAAAGAGCACGGATCTTTTGGCGACGTAGCGCCCGGGCCAAACTTTGTTTAAGGGGTTTCCCGTCTGCGGAAAGCATCGGTTCGGTGTTGGTCGAAGCGCTCATGGTTTGGCCGATACAGCTATAGAATTGGAATGAAGAAGATAGAACGGGAAGGGCCGATGGGCCCTTCCCAAGTGTACGAGCTTACTTAGCCAGCCATGCTTGGAACTTTGCGTCCAGGTCATCGCGATAATCGGCCCAGAAGTCATAGTTCATCAAGAATGCACGTGACAGGTTTTCAGGTGCTGTTGGCATATGTGGCGCCATGTCGATACCCAAATCGGCATGCTTACCAACCAGCGGTGCAGATGATTTCCGCGCAGGACCGTAGCTGATCCATTTTGCCTGATCTGCAAGACGCTGAGTGTCTGTGGCAAACATGATGTAGTCAAGCGCACGGGCTTGACGCTCTGGGCTTAGACCTGCTGGGATAATCCAGCCATCCAAATCCATAACCTGACCATCCCAGATCATCGCAACAGGCTGCTTCTGCTCTTCGATCAAAGAGAAAAGACGGCCGTTGTAGGTTGCACCCATGATCACTTCGCCATCCGCCAGAAGTTGCGGTGTGTCAGAGCCTGCAGAAACCCAGATCACATCGTCTTTGATGGTGTCCAGTTTGGCCAGAGCGCGATCTTGGCCCTCTTCTGTTTCCAGCGTGTCATAGATATCTGATTTTGCAACGCCGTCGCAAAGCAATGCCCATTCCATTGTGTTGATCGGCACACTGAACAATGACCGCTTGCCTGGGTAGGCAGCTGTATCAAACACGTCACAAACAGAAGTTGGTGCTGTGTCACCGACGAGGTCGGTCCGATATCCAAATGTTGTTGAGTACACAATTTGTGGAATAAAGCACTCGGACACCAGCATATCGCCGAAGTCTTCTGAGGCAGGTGTTCCATCAGGTGCTGCTGCGAGCATTGTGTCAGGATCGATGACCATCGCGAGGCCTTCGTCGCAAAGCTGCATCGCTGGCGCTGCTTCTACGTCTACAACATCCCAAGTGATATTGCCGGCTTCATTCATAGCGCGCAGTTTTGCAACCGCTGTGCTTGAGCTGTCATCATTCAAAATGGTGACACCGGTCATCTCAGAGTAAGGATTGTGGTAGGCGTTCAATTGCGATTTCGAATAGGCACCACCCCATGACACGATGGTCATTTCGCTTGCCATATGGCTGCCTGCGAAGGCAGACCCCGCAACCAATGACAGCGCAGCGCCTGTCAAAATAGTTTTTGTCGATTTCATTACAGTCTCCCATATCGCCCGAGATTAAACTAGCTGGTCCAAGATACGGGCTGATCTTGTGGACCCTCAGTAGATCGCCCCAAAATGAATTGAGGCGAATTCGGTTATTGCGTCATGCGTCCAACGCCCGGCAATCTTCTGGCAGCCAGCCAATCTCGATTTGCTCACCGGGTTTTAGGCGCATTTGATCAGGTGCGTTCCGAGTTTTGACGATAAACTCGTCATTGCCGGCAACGCGAAGGCGGGTGCGGAAAATATCACCCATATAGATAAATTCGAGCACCTCTGCCTTTAGCTTTTGTGCATTGTCGCGAATTCGATCTTTGTTGTATTCAACCCGCTCAGGCCGGATCGAAACCCGTGTCCGCTCGCCTGGTTTGCTGACATTCACCGGCTTGCAGGCAATCACTTCGCCGCCTTCCAGTTCTACCATTGCAAGCCCGTCTTTTATCTCTTTCACGGTGCCTTCCATGGTGTTGTTCTCACCGATGAACTGGGCAACAAAACTGTTTTCCGGTTCTTCATAAAGCTGATCTGGCTTGGCGAGCTGCTGAATGCGTCCATCGTCAAAAACGGCGACCCGATCCGACATGGTGAGCGCTTCGGTCTGATCGTGGGTCACGTAAACAACTGTAATCCCCAAACGGTGCGCAAGATTAGTGATTTCAAATTGCATTTTTTCACGCAATTGTTTGTCGAGCGCGCCGAGCGGTTCATCCATGAGAACCAGCTCAGGCTCGAAGACCAAAGCCCGCGCCAGAGCGATCCTTTGTTGTTGCCCGCCCGAAAGCTGTGCCGGCCGCCGGCCGCCAAAGGCACCCATTTCCACCATATCCAAGGCGCGCTTCACTTTTTCTTCGCGATCGGATTTGCCCATTTTGCGGACTTCCAAAGGAAAAGAAAGGTTTTCCGCAATGGTCATATGCGGAAACAGTGCATAGTTTTGAAACACCATCCCGATACCGCGCTTATGTGGCGGTATGTTATTTATCGACACCCCATCGAGCAAAATATCACCGTGGGTGGCGGTTTCAAATCCTGCAAGCATCATCAGGCATGTGGTTTTGCCAGACCCTGATGGCCCAAGCATGGTCAAAAACTCGCCGCGCGGCATTTCAAGATTGAGGTCTTTTACGACCAGAGTTTCACCATCATAACTTTTCTGAACCCGGTCAAATTGAACGAATGCTTCCCCAGTTGTGTCTTTTGCCAATTCTGGCTCCCTGTTTATTTTGGTTGGGCTGTCAGCCTTTTGAACTTCAGTCTAAAACTGTTCACCGGTTGCAATGCAAGCATATTGCGGCACTTTAGGCCCAAATTTCACCATTACTCGCCGATTGACCAATTGATAAGCATACAGCAACTTCTGCACTCCCTGAAAAAAGCTGGTTTCGCTGGGTTGCGGCGAATCATAGATCATTATGGATCACGTTTTTCCTTAATTGCACCCATTTCCAGAAAAAATGTCTGATTTATCAGGGCTGAACAGAAAATTGGGCTATTCAGGGTTGGCCGGGCGGTCGTGTGGTCCCGTGCCTAAGCTTCTTGCCACAATCCTTCGCTGCGCACTTGCGCCGCAGTTTCATCCAGCGCCAAATAAACACGTTCAATCAACTGATCAATTTCACCAGTTGAAATAATCAAAGGCGGCGAAATCACCATCCGGTCGCCCACGTGGCGCATAATCAGATGATTGGCAAAGCAGCGTTCACGGCACATATACCCAACTGTACCCGATGCGGCCTTAAAGCGCGCACGAATTTCCTTGTTCGGTGTGAGCGCAATGGATCCCATCATACCTTTGATTTTAGCTTCTCCTACCAAAGGATGATCTGCAAGGGTTTGCCATTTTTGTTTAAGGTAGGGGCCGGTCACGTCACGCACCTGATCGACGATTTTGTCATCCTCTAGAATGCGCAGGTTTTCCAATGCAACAGCTGCGGCCACCGGATGACTTGAATAGGTATAGCCATGGGTGAATTCACTGGTTGCCATCACTTCGGCAACCGCGTCGCTGACCACTGAGCCACCGATGGGTTGATAGCCTGAGCTGAGGCCTTTGGCGATGCTGATAATATCCGGTCTGATATGATAGGTTTGACTGCCAAACCAATTGCCGGTGCGGCCAAAGCCGCAGATGACTTCATCTGCAATCAGAAGAATTGCATATTTGTCACAAATGCGTTGAATTTCCGGCCAATAGCTTTCGGGCGGTATAATAACCCCACCGGCCCCTTGTATCGGCTCGGCAATAAATGCAGCCACGCGGTGCTCGCCCAGCTCTTCGATGGCCTGTTCCAATTCGCGTGCACGGGCAAGAGCAAACTCATCCGGGCCCATATCGCCGCCCTCTGCCCACCAGTCTGGTTCATTAATGTGGTAAATGTCAGGGATGGGCAGGCCGCCTTGTGCATGCATCGCCGCCATACCGCCGAGCGATGCCCCGCCCAAGGTTGATCCATGATAGGCATTTTTGCGGCTTATGATGACGGATTTTTCCGGCTTGCCTCGCAACGCCCAGTATTGGCGCACAAGGCGGATGTTGGTATCATTCGCCTCTGATCCCGAGCTGCCATAAAAGACATGGTTTAGATCACCGGGGGCCAGCTGTGCGATCCGTTCTGACAGATCAATAACCGGAAGGTGGGTGGTTTGAAAAAAGGTGTTGTAATAGGGCAGTTCGCGCATTTGCTTGGCGGCCACTTCGGCCAACTCTGGCCGGCCATAGCCGATATTGACACACCAAAGACCTGCCATCGCATCCAGAATGTCTTGGCCTTCGGAATCGGTGATATAAACGCCATTGGCACTTGTGATCACCCGCGCCCCCTTTTCCGCAAGCTCATCTGCTGCGGTGAAAGGATGCAGATGATGCGCTGCGTCGCGGCGCTGAAGTTCAGCCGTTGGAAATTGATTTGATAAAAGCGTCATTTTGCACCCCATTGATCTGAAAGATTACCGCATGAAACCAGATAATTGTCACATGCTCCACAATATGATCAAATTTTTTGATGTCAATCAAGCTGAAGCTTCATGCGGTCTGTGTCATCACATGGCGCACTTGTTCCATGCCTTGAATGACATCTTCGCGGATGGCGCGGGCGGCTTTTTCGGCGTCACCAGCGCGCATGGCTGAGAGCGTTTCTTTGTGTTGGTCAGTAAGATTTAAGGTGCCAATCCGGCCGCAAACAACCCGAAGCGATGGCCCGAACCGCAGCCATAACCCATCGGCAATTGAGACCAGTATCGGGGCTTTTGATAGCGCGTACAGGGCCTTATGAAAGCGATAGTTGCCCCGCAGATATGCGGTGACATCCCCGATTTTGATCGCCTGATCCAGTTCGGTATCAATTCGGCAAAGATGATCTATATCTTCGGGCGTTGCATGCTGCGTGGCCAATAAAATAATCTGTGGCTCTATTGCCTGACGGGCAAAAATCAATTCATTGACGTTCTGAACAGACAGGTTTGGGACGCAAACGCGCCGGTTGCCCATAAAATCAAGCGCACCTTCGGCGATGAGCCGGCGGATGGCTTCGCGCACCGGGGTCATTCCAGCATCAAGCTGATCGGTCAGGCCTTGGATTGTAACCGCTTGACCGGGGGCAATTTCCCCGAACAGAACCAGATCCCTTAGTTTGCGATACACCATTTCATGCGCTGGAACTTTGCTTTCATTGGTTAAATTTACATGGTCTTTCATCTGGGTGCTTTCAGTTTCTTGGCAGTCTGTCGGTTGTCTTTATCTGATTTAGGGTCAGTTTACCCTGCGCGCGGCCACATTACCATATTGCAAAAATCAGGTAAATTTGATCAAATTATAGAGCCAAGGACTGAGCACTAACCGTAAGGGAAGATATAGTGGTGAAGATGCAGCGCATTTATGAACCGGTGGCTTACGGGGATGATCCGATCAAGGAATGCTTTTGGGCAACAAGCGTTCCGGCGCCGCAATATCCGCCTTTAGATATCGATCAGGATTACGATGTTGCCATTATTGGGGCAGGCTTTACCGGATTGTCCGCAGCGTATGAGCTGGCAAAAGCCGGGGCGCGGGTCTGTGTGTTAGAGGCAGAGCATCCGCTGTTTGGCGCCACTGGTCGCAACGGCGGGTTTTGTTGCCTTGGCGGGGCCAAGGCCAGCGATGCCCAGATCGACAGGCTGGTTGGAAAGCGAGGCCGGCTTGAGTATCGGCAAAGTGAAAAGGCAGCGGTTGACTTGGTTGCGCATCGGCTCGATGCGTTGGCGATTGATGCCGATGTGCAGCCCGGCGGCGAAACTGAACTGGCCCACCGCGCCAAGGATGCCGCCGCCTTGCGCGATGATATCCCGAGGATCAAAGAAAACTACGGTGTTGCTGCCGTGTTTCATGCGCAAAGCGAATTGCGCCAGATT
>CABZJG010000027.1 GCA_902525995.1 Paracoccaceae bacterium
GAGAGATCGATATGGCACATGCAACCTTGGAACATATAAATTATTGTACCCCTGATCCTTTGAAGACAGCAGCATGGATGGCCGATGTATTTGGTTGGAAAATCAGCTGGCAGGGTGATGGAGGAGAAGGTGGGCGCACCATCCATATGGGCGGAGAACATCACTATTTGGCGTTGCACTGCCCGTCAAAAAAATTGCAACCATGGCGGAAAGATTATGCGATGGTTAGCCAGATGAACCATATTGGCGTTTTGGTAAATAATCTCGATGAAACCGAAGAAAAATTCAAAAACGCCGGCTTTACGCCCGTATCGCACGCCGATTACGAACCCGGGCGGCGTTTTTATTTTTATGATGATTCCGGGGTCGAATTTGAAGTGATTAGTTACAGTGATGGGCACTAAGCGCCCTACACTCTAATATATTTTTATGATAGGGGCAGGCATTCACCGATATAAGGAAAAATGACATTGCCCTTTACCATTGCAACTTGGAATATCAACTCGGTCCGGCTGCGTGCCGCTTTGGTGACAAAACTGCTTCGCGAAGAAGGGCCGGACGTTTTATGTCTGCAAGAATGTAAATCGCCGGTTGATAAAATCCCTACCGAGGTGTTTGCCGCAGCAGGCTATCCCTATATGGTGGCGCGCGGACAAAAGGGCTATAACGGGGTCGCGATCCTGTCGCGGCTGCCCCTTACCGAGGCAGGGTCACAGGATTTTGCCGCGCTCGGCCATGCCCGCCATATTGCCGGACAGTTGGAAAACGGCGTGACCATCCATAACTTTTATGTGCCTGCCGGCGGCGATGTGGCCGACCGTGAAGTCAATGAAAAATTTGGCCAAAAACTCGATTACCTGACCGAGATGCGCGACTGGTTTCATGCTGAAGCACCCCAAAAATCAATTCTTGTGGGCGATTTAAACATTGCACCGCGCGAAGATGATGTTTGGGATCACAAAAAGCTTTTGAAAGTGGTCAGCCACACGCCGATTGAGGTTGACCATATGGCGGAAACCCAAGCGGCGGGCAACTGGGTTGATATCACCCGGCAGGACATTCCAGACGGGCGGCTTTACAGCTGGTGGTCGTACCGCGCGCGCGACTGGGACAGCGCCGATAAGGGCCGGCGGCTTGATCATATCTGGGCGACGGGTGATATTTCTGCGGCGGCGCATTCCTCACGTATTCTGCGCCCAGTACGCGGCTGGGAACAGCCCAGTGATCATGCGCCAGTTTTTGCCAGTTTTGACCTTTGAATTTCACTGCAGACACGCCATATAGGCAATAGCTAATGACACGCGAGGACGTATTATGATCGAATTGGGCCAAACCGCTGCACCTTCTGGCGAGGGTCTTGTCAGCGACGTAACAGAGGCAAGCTTTATGGCCGATGTGGTCGAGGCGAGCCAAACCATCCCTGTCATTGTTGATTTCTGGGCCCCGTGGTGTGGCCCCTGCAAGACCTTGGGCCCGCAATTGGAAAATGCGGTGATTGCTGCCAAGGGCGCGGTGAAAATGGCCAAGGTGAATGTGGATGAAAATCAGGGCATCGCAGGTCAATTGCGGGTTCAGTCCATTCCAACGGTTTATGCCTTCTGGCAAGGCCAGCCGATTGATGGCTTTCAGGGCGCAGTGCCCGAATCCGAGGTTAAAGCCTTTGTTGATCGCGTTGTTGCCACAGGTGGCGGCGTGGCGGGCGGTGGATTAGACGAAGCTGTGGAAGCGGCCGAAGAAATGCTGACAGATGGTCAGGCCGAAGATGCAGCGCAAACCTTTAAGGCCATCCTAGGCGAAGATCCGGCCCATGCCGGCGCCTATGGCGGGTTGGTACGTGCGCTCATAGCACTGGACAATCTGGACGAAGCTGAGGCCACCTTAAATGGGGCGCCGGCCGAAATTGCAGAAACCCCTGAACTTAAGGCCGCCTTTGCCCAGCTTGAACTGGCCAAGCAGGCGCAAAATGCGGGTCCTCTGGGGGACTTACAGGCAGCGCTCGAGGCTGATCCAAATAATCACCAAGCACGGCTGGATTATGCCCAAGCGCTTTATGCTGGTGGGCAGGCCGAAGCGGCGGTTGATGAATTATTGGATCTATTTGGCCGCGACCGGGACCGGAATGATGGGGCTGCCAAAGCTCAATTGTTTACTATTTTCGATGCTTTAAAGCCAAATGATCCAATAGTTTTGAACGGCAGACGTAAATTAAGCTCAATGATATTTTCCTGAACGCGTAGCGGTGCTATCATTCGACTATGACACATCAAACTGACTTGCCCGATGTTATCCCCGTATTCCCCCTTCCCGGGGCTTTGCTTCTGCCGCGCTCACGCTTGCCATTGCATATTTTTGAGCCGCGCTATCTGGCAATGATCGAAGATGTTCTAAAAACCCCAGAGCGCCTTATTGGGATGATTCAACCCAGCGAACAAAACGGTGCCGAGCGCATGCAAACCATTGGCTGCGCTGGCCGGCTCACGCAATTTTCGGAAACCGAAGATGGCCGGTACATGGTGACCTTGACGGGCATTAGCCGCTATCGCTTGGGTAAGGAAATTACAGGGTTTACCCCCTACCGTAAATTTGAAGCCAGTTGGAGCGGGTTCGACAGGGATCGCTCTGCTACTGAAAAAGACCCTGATTTTAATCGCGATGCATTCTTCAAATTATTATCGCGATATTTTGAGCAACGAGAGCTATCAACCGATTGGGAAACCTTGCGCGATGCCGACGATGAACTGCTGATTAATTCATTGTCGATGCTGCTTGATTTTAACACCGAGGATAAGCAGGCACTGCTTGAGGCGCCCTCACTGATTACCCGCCGAGAAACGCTTGTGACACTGATTGAATACAGCTTGCGTGTCGGGTCATCTGAGGAAAGACTACAATGAGCGATCAGCCTGCTGATATAGCCGAGCGACGGATGCTAGAGGCCCTCGTCTGTCCGCAAACACATAATCCACTGACCTATGATGCAGAACGTCAAGAGCTGGTGTCAAAAGCTGCCGGACTGGCTTTTCCGATCCGCGATGGTATCCCGATCATGTTGATAGGCGAAGCCAGAACGCTTGATAAATAGCGAAATTTTATTGCATCAAACGTGGCAAATCGCCGGTCAGACCAGCGGCTTCGCGAATAAAACTGCGGCGCAGCGCAGGAAGCCTGTTGATCGCCCCCATGCCCAAATCTCGCAGGGATCGCAGGAATGAACTATCGTTTGAAAACAAACGGTTAACGGTATCTGTAGCAACGGCAAGCGCTGTTGTATCAAAACGGCGCCATTCCTGATAGCGCAGCAGAACTGCCAAAGAGGAAAAATCTTCGCCGCGCTGACGGGCATCACTGAGCACCTCGCTCAGGGCGGCGATATCGCGCAGACCCAGGTTGAGCCCTTGCCCTGCAATGGGGTGCACCCCATGCGCCGCATCGCCCACCAAAGCCAGCCGCGCCGCGACATAATTTTGCGCTATGGTTAAATCCAGAGGATAGCTATAGCGCGCGCCAGCCAACTCTATCTTACCCAGATAGTCACCGATGCGATGTTGCAAAACTGCCAGATACTCCTTGTCATCCATGGCCATGATTGTGACGGCATTGGCGTCACTTTCCGTCCATACAATGGATGATCTGTTGCCCTTTAGGGGCAGAATGGCAAGCGGGCCGGGGGGCATGAAATATTGGCAGGCAATGCCCTGATGGGGGGTATCATGGCTCAGAGCGCAGACCAAAGAGGTTTGGCCATACCGCCATCCGGTGCGTTTGATCCCCGCGCGCTCGGCGGTTTGGCTTTGACGGCCATCTGCGCCGATCACCAAACGCGCAGTGATGATCTCTTGAGTATCAAGCATCACTTGGGCGTGGGTATCGGTTATGGTCATGTCAGACAGGGACACACCAGTGCGGTAGTTGATTTGCGATGCGCTTTGCACACGCTGTTGCAACAGGGGCCGCAAATGGCGGTCTTCAACCATATGCCCCATGGGGCCTTCTTCTATTTCATGGTGGTCGAAATGCAAAAAATAGGGGGAGGGATTTGAATAGGCCCGGCCATCAGCGACTTTAATTTCCAAAATAGGCTGTGCGTTTGGGGCAAGCGTTTCCCAAAGACCCAAGGCTTGCAACAGGCGGACAGAGGCTATGGCCAAAGAATAGCTCCGGCCATCAAATTGGGGGGATTGTTGTGATTTTGCGGTCTGGGAATCAATAAGAGTGACGGTAAAGCCAGCCTCTGCCAAGGCCAAGCCCATCATGGCGCCGTTTAAACCGCCGCCAACAATTGCAATATCTGTGTCGTAGTCCATAATTCTACTATGGGTCAAACTGTAGGATTGTCCATGTGCTTTGATGCCGCTACCCTTTGCGGCAATCACAAGGAGAACGGGCAATGAATTCTATATTTGATTTGACAGCTGCGCAGCTGGGACAGCATATCCAGAGCGGCAAATTAGATCCGGTTGCCTTAACCCAGGCCTATTTGGACGCGGCCGAAGATCATCCCCAAAGCCACCGTATTTTTACCATGCTCACGCCAGATCGTGCAATGGCCGAAGCGCGCGCAGCCCAGACCCGTGCCCGCTCTGGCCAACGTCTATCACCTTTGGACGGGGTGCCGATCAGCTGGAAAGACCTGTTTGACACCGCTGGCCATGCCACCGAAGCAGGCAGCGCACTGCTGCGCGGCCGCACCCCCGAGCGCGACGCAAAAGTGTTGCGTAATGCCAGCGCAATGGGATTGGTGTGCATTGGTAAAACCCATATGTCGGAACTGGCCTTTTCCGGATTGGGGCTTAACCCGGTGACCGAAAGCCCACCTTGTGTCAATGACCCAAGCGCCGTTTCCGGTGGATCATCGTCGGGCGCTGCTGCCTCTGTGGCATTTGGATTGGCCGCGGCGGCAATAGGATCGGACACTGGTGGATCGGTGCGGATACCGGCAGCTTGGAACGATTTGGTGGGGCTGAAAACCACCGCTGGCAGCTTGCCACTGGACGGGGTTGTGCCGCTGTGTGAACATTTTGACACCATCGGCCCGTTGAGCAAAACTGTCGAAGATGCCGCTTTGCTCTTTGCCGCGTTGCAAGGGCGTTCTGCACTGGATATGCAAACCTGTAATTTGCGTGGAAAACGACTGGCCGTGCTGCAAACGGCAGCCTTTGATGATTTGCGTGACGCCCCGCGCAGTGGCTTTGAAACCGCCCTTGAGAGCTTGGTTGAAGCTGGCGCCGTTATTGAAAATATTGAAATACCAGCTGTGGATGCAGCGTTGCCGCTTAGCCCTATTTTGTATACTTCAGAGGCTTATGGAACGTGGAAGGATGTGATCGAAGCCAAGCCGGATCTGATGTTTGATGAAATTCTCAAACGGTTTCGCGGCGGCGCAGAATTCACCGCAGCCGATTATGTGGCCGCATGGCGTGAACTGGGCGAGCTGCGGCACAGCTATGCCGAAAAAAGCGCCGGATATGACGCCGTTTTATGTCCCAGCGCACCGATTTTGCCGCCAGATGCACAGCGGCTTTTGAGCGATGAAACATATTACGTTACTGAAAACCTCTTGGCCCTGCGCAATACGCGGATCGGTAATTTGATGGGGCTATGCGCTGTGACATTGCCCACTGGCACGCCAAGTTGCGGGCTGATGTTGATGGCTGGTCCGGGTGAAGAAAACCGACTTTTGCGGCTGAGCGCGGCGGCCGAGGCTGCTCTAAAAGGCTAAAAATCCCCTAAATCACCGAATTTCATGGGATTTTTGTGACAATTTCTTGTAGAAAGCCCTTTTTTTGGTGCGTTTTTGTAGACGTAGCAGCCTTGCTTGGTTATTCTAAATGCAATCGGGGCGTTATGATCCCGAACTTTGAGGCTATAGAATGTTTCCTGAGCGGTTTTCGAACCTACCGGCTTATGCATTTCCACGTCTGCGCGCTTTGCTTGATCCGCATGCGCCGGGTGGGGATGTTTTGCATATGACCATTGGCGAGCCAAAGCATGCTTTTCCGGCGTGGGTGGCGGAAGTGATTGCCGAGCACTCTGCCGAGTTTAATAAGTATCCGCCCAATGAAGGCAGCCCCGAGTTGCTGCAGTCGATCGCAACATGGCTGCAAGCGCGTTACGGTGTCGGGGTCAACCCCGCTGAGCAGATTATGGCGCTCAATGGCACGCGTGAGGGGCTTTATAACGCCGCGATGGCGCTCTGCCCTGAAACGCTGGGCGGCAAACCGCCAGTGATTTTGATCCCAAATCCGTTTTATCAGGTATATATGGTTGCTGCGCTTTCAATTGGCGCAGAGCCGGTTTTTGTACCGGCCACCGCAGAAAGCGGATTTTTGCCCGATTACACCGCCCTGCCGCCTGAGGTGTTGGACCGCACAGCTATTGCCTATCTTTGTTCGCCCTCAAACCCGCAGGGTGCAGTGGCCAGCCGCACCTATTGGCGAGATTTGATTGGCTTGGCTGAAAAGCATGATTTTCAAATTTTTGCAGATGAATGCTACAGTGAAATATACCGGGATACGCCGCCGGTTGGCGGGCTGCAGATGGCAGCAGAGTTTGGCGCTGATCCAGAGCGAGTTGTGGTGTTTCATTCCCTGTCAAAGCGTTCGAACCTTGCGGGGCTTAGATCTGGATTTGCCTCTGGCGGGCCGCGTAGCATTGCGCAGTTAAAACAACTGCGGACCTATTCGGGTGCGCCGCTGCCATTGCCGTTGCAGCGTGCAGCGACAAAAGTTTGGGCAGATGAAGCGCATGTGATCGAAAACCGCGCGCTTTATGCCGAAAAATTCGAAATGGCCGATGAAATTTTTGCTGGAGTCCCGGGGTACAATTCCCCCGAAGCGGGCTTTTTCCTTTGGATTGATGTGGGCGATGGGGAAGCAGCTGCATTAAAACTGTGGCAAGACACCGGAGTTCGTGTCCTGCCGGGTGCATATTTATCAAGAGATGTTCAAGGCGCAAATCCCGGCAAGAAGTATATTCGGGTCGCTTTGGTGGCCCCAAAAAATGAAGCAGAGCAAGGGCTCATCCGCCTGCGCGACTGTCTTTTCAAGTAGCGAGGCATGTATGGCATATAATCAAACCCACCAGCAGCAACCTTTTTTTGGTCCGCATATTCACGCAGCGTTGGGAAAACGCGGTGCAGAATTGCTTGGCCTTTTGCTGATCGGGATCAGCGCCATGCTGGCGATGGTCATCATGAGCTATTCCCCCGAAGATCCAAGCTGGTTGTCGGCTTCAGATGCGCCGGTCCAAAACATGCTTGGTGTTCCCGGTGCAACACTGGCCGCCCCAAGCATGTTAATTTTGGGCTGGTCCTGCTGGGCACTGGCCGTTCTGGCGGCCGCTTGGGGCCTGCGCTGTTTGCTGCACAAGGGCGCTGAGCGCGCCTTTGGCAGATTGATATTTGCCCCCATAATGATCGCCTTGGTCTCTATCTATGCTGCAAGCCTAGTCCCCTTGGGGGGATGGAGCCATAGTTTTGGAATGGGCGGACTTTTTGGCGATACCGTATTGCGCAACTTACTGGCGACGATACCGCTGCCGACCGATCAGGGTCTTTTGATTATATCGCTGGTTTCGGGCATCTCGGTTGTGGTCGCGGGGCTCTATACGCTTGGGTTTTCGCGCCCCGAACTGGCCACAATTTATAGATTTTTACTGGTGGGTCTTGTGGTGTCCTACGCTGCTCTTTTGCGCTTGCTTGGGCTGGGCGCACGCGGTGCTTTTAGAGCTGCAGCCTCGCTACAGCAAAAAGAAGCCCTTAGAAAAGCGCAACGCGCAGATACTGTGTCCCCATCAACGCAAACCCAGATCAAGACCGCTGCCAGCCGGTCGCTCTCTATTCCCCGCGCACCTGAAGCGCGTGGGTTTGCCCAAGATGATCGCCCCGCGCGTATTGAAAAGCCAAGCTTTCTGTCGCGGATGCCGAGCTTTTCTAAACGCAGCGAACAAATGCCAGAGCCCGAGTTGGTGATGCCGCATTCAGAGGTAGACATTCAGAATATGCCGGGTGAGGCACGGATCAGTGCAAAGATATCAGATGTGATTAAATCGCGCATCCGCAGCCATCCTGAGCCTACACCGGCCGGCGCACGTATCGAGCCGGCAATGAGCGGTGATCATGGTGATCATATGGACCTGTATGAAACAGAAGATGTCGATATGGATGATCCAGAACCGCTTGATTTTGGGACCGTTACGGGCATCCAGCGGCCCAAAGTTGAAGCGAAAAAGGTTGTGCAGCCGCCGCTTAGAAAACCGGTGAGCCAATCTGTGCGCGCCAAGGAAGAGGCCCAGCCCAGATTGCAGTTTGAAGATCGCGGCAGTGAGTATGAATTGCCGCCTTTAGGACTTTTGGCCAATCCTGTTTCAGTTGTGCGCCACCATCTGTCCGATGAAGCGCTTGAGGAAAATGCCCGTCTTTTAGAAGCAGTTCTGGATGATTACGGGGTTAAGGGTGAAATTGTAAGTGTCCGCCCCGGCCCGGTGGTCACCATGTATGAACTTGAACCTGCCCCCGGCCTAAAAGCCAGTCGGGTGATCGGTTTGGCCGATGATATCGCGCGTTCGATGTCAGCGCTGTCAGCGCGGGTGTCGACCGTTCCCGGCCGCTCTGTGATCGGCATTGAATTGCCGAACGAAAACCGTGAAAAGGTCGTTTTGCGCGAAATTTTATCGGCCAAGTCTTTTGGCGATAGCAACCAGAAATTACCACTTGCTTTGGGCAAGGACATTGGCGGCGAACCGATGGTGGCTAATTTGGCCAAGATGCCGCATTTGTTGATTGCCGGCACCACGGGGTCAGGTAAATCCGTTGCCATCAACACAATGATCCTCTCATTACTTTACAAGTTGACGCCAGAAGAATGCCGGATGATCATGATTGATCCCAAAATGCTTGAACTAAGCGTTTATGACGGTATTCCGCATCTGCTCAGCCCTGTGGTTACGGACCCCAAAAAGGCGGTTGTGGCGCTTAAATGGGTGGTTGGCGAAATGGAAGAGCGCTACCGCAAAATGTCCAAAATGGGGGTGCGGAACATCGATGGCTATAACGGCCGCGTTGAAGACGCCCAACGCAAAGGCGAAATGTTCAGCCGCACGGTGCAGACAGGTTTTGACGATGCCACCGGCGAGCCGGTTTTTGAAACCGAAGAATTTGCCCCTGAAAAAATGCCCTATATTGTTGTTGTGGTCGATGAAATGGCGGATTTGATGATGGTTGCAGGCAAAGAAATTGAAGCCTGTATTCAGCGTCTAGCCCAGATGGCGCGGGCCTCGGGTATCCATTTAATTATGGCGACACAGCGGCCTTCGGTAGATGTGATTACCGGCACGATCAAAGCCAATTTCCCCACCCGAATTTCGTTTCAGGTGACCAGTAAAATCGACAGCCGGACGATCCTTGGGGAAATGGGCGCCGAGCAGCTTTTGGGTATGGGCGATATGCTCTACATGGCTGGTGGTTCAAAAATCACCCGCTGCCATGGGCCTTTTGTCAGCGATGAAGAAGTTGAAGAAATCGTCAATCACCTGAAGTCCTATGGCCCGCCGGATTATAAAAGTGGCGTGGTGGAAGGGCCAGATGAGGAAAAGGCCGACAATATTGATATGGTCTTGGGTCTGGGTGGCAATACAGACGGGGAAAATGCGCTTTATGATCAGGCGGTGGCGATTGTTCTGCGTGATCGCAAGTGCTCCACAAGCTATATCCAGCGTAAGCTTGCCATAGGCTATAACAAAGCCGCCCGGCTTGTTGAGCAAATGGAGGATGCCGGCCTTGTGAGCGCCTCAAACCATGTGGGAAAACGTGAAATACTGGTTCCGGAACAGCAATAATTTGCCAATCGCCTTGGCGGTTGCTTATTGGGGCTGTTCGCAGGGATGATTTTGCTTAAGATGAGATCATGGTTTTGAAAAATATCTTTTTGGCACTTGGATTTATAAGCCTTATGGCTCACCCACTTCGGGCCGATATCATTCCTCTTTCGGCCCTGTCCGACTATTTTAACGAGCTGCGCACAGTTGAAGCCGAGTTCACCCAGATCAGTATGGATGGCAGTTTGGCAACTGGGTCGATTTACATCAAACGACCAGGTCGTATTCGGTTTGAATACGATGCACCAAATGATGCGTTGGTTTTGGCTGCAGGTGGTGAATTGGCAATTTTTGATCCCAAAGGGGACGCGGGACCGGAAACCTATCCTCTTAGTAAAACACCGCTGGGCCTTATTCTGGCAGATGATCTTGATTTGGCCCGCGAAAGAATGGTGACAGCGCATCGTTTTGATGGCACCTCGACCATCTTGGGTGTCCAAGACCCCGAGCATCCAGAGCGTGGCAAAATTGCTCTTATCTTTACCGGACCCGAGCCGCAATTACGACAATGGGTGATCGAGGACCAAAATGGTGATCAAACGGTTGTTGTGCTCAATGATTTTGTCACGGGAAACGAGTTGGGCGATAGCCTGTTCAATATCCTGCTGAACACAGAGCGGCGCAAAAACCGCTAGATTTTTCCACAGCTTTTGAGTTGCCGGCGGTATGTTTCCGAGCGATTTGCCACGTTGTTGGCGATTTCTATCAACCATGGTTTTTTGCGGTATGTACCGCGTATGTACCCACTCTGGCCCTCATGATAGGCAAGATACTGATTGCGCGCATCCGAAAGTGCAACCCCGGTGCGGCGTTTGGTTTCGGTCATGTACCACCCCATGAAATCAGCGGCATCCCGAATACTGCTGCGCCGCGCTGCAAAGCGGCCGGTCGATTTCTTATATTCTGACCATGTTCCATCCAGCGCCTGCGCATAGCCATAGGCGGAACTTTGTCGTCCGCTTGGGATCACCCCTAGAAAATATTTACGAGGTGTTTTGGCGGCCTTTTTGAACTTGCTTTCCTGATAGATGATGGCCATTTGCACATTAACAGGGACGCCCCATTTGCGTTCAGTGGCGTTGAACGCGCGCATGTAATGTGGTCGCTGTTGTACGATTGAGCAGGCATTATCTAGGTTTTTAGGAGCGCTGCCCGGCGTCATAATTCCGCAAGATGCCACAAAAAGCACCAAAAGAAAGGCGTGCAATAGTTTCAACATATACTGCTCGATCTGTTTTTGATCTTATTGCGCGGGCTATAGCAAATTTTGCAGTTTTTTTAAAGTGATTCCCAAGCGAATTAGACCGGCTTTGGACAATATTCGAGGATCGTGTAAATTGTTGCCGACAAACCTCAAAAATGTTCATTCTTGAACATAAAGATGATTTGTCTGAGGTCAATTTATATGCTTTTATATAAATATTACCTCTTGAAAGCGGTTTAAACCCCTTATAGGGCATATGTTAATGTTTAGAAGAAATGCAAAATATCATCTTGGCCAGATTGTGCGCCACAAAAAACACCCTTTTAGGGGCGTTATTTTCGATGTAGATCCCGAGTTTAGCAATACCGACGATTGGTATGAGTCTATCCCAGAAGATCATCGTCCGGTACGCGAACAGCCTTATTATCATTTGCTTGCTGAAAATGACCATAGTTTTTATGTCGCTTATGTATCAGAGCAGAACTTGGTAGAAGATGTTTCTGGCGAGCCGGTGGATCATCCGGATATCCCAGATTTGTTTGGCCCGTTTAAAAACGGTCAATACCCGCTTCACTTTCAATTAAACTAATCATCTTTGGCGTATCTGGGGGTCAATACCCCAATGCACATCCATCTTTACGTGGATCAGAGGCGCCCTCTAAAACACCATTTTGCAAAATCCTGATGGCTTGTGCGCCGCCAATCGGTTCGATATCTTGGGTCACGGCATGGCCCAAATCGGCCAGTTCCTGCACCACTTTTTGTTCATAACCGCGCTCTAACTTTAAAGTACCATTGTCAAAAAAGCTGCGCGGCGCGTCAATGGCATCCTGCGGCGATAGCCCGAAATCCAAAATATTGCTGATCACTCTGGCGTGGCCGGTTGGCTGATACTGCCCCCCCATGACGCCAAAAGGCATGATCGGTTTTCCAGCGTCGCAAAGCATACCGGGAATAATGGTATGCATTGGTCGTACCCCGCCTTTAAGCTCATTAGGGTGGTTTGGGATCAGGTTGAACCCCGCGCCGCGATTTTGGAACAATATGCCATAATTTTTACTCGCTAAACCCGACCCAAAGCCATGAAATATGGAATAGATAAGTGAAACGGACATCCGGTCTTGATCAACAACCGTGATATAGATTGTATCTTTATGGACCGCTTCGATGATCTGGCTTGGGGTTTGACTGGCAGAGGTTAGGCTAATCTCATCTGCCAGTTTCCGGGCAAATTCCACAGATAGCATTTGCTCAAGCCCCGCTGTATTCGCAGGGTCTGCAATAATGGCATTGCGCGCTTGATAGGCAAGTTTTGTAGCTTCTGTTTCGATATGAGTGCGCCTTGCGTCAAACGGAGCCAGCGCTGCAAGATCGAAATGAGACAGTATATTAAGCAGTAGAATTGCTGTTGCGCCTTGGCCGTTTGGCGGATGCTCTACCAGATCAACGCCGTGATAGGTTCCACGGATAGGATCAGTGTAAAACGCGTGCTGGTTTGCAAAATCACTAAGCTGATGTGCCCCTCCGAGCGCGGCAAGCGATTGTACCATATCATCGGCCACTTCGCCGCGATAAAACCCATCACGCCCTTTGGCGGCAATCTGGCGGAGAACTTTCGCTTGTTTGGGGGCGAAAAACATATCGCCGGGCAAGGGGGCTTTGCCATGAACAAGATAATCTTTTTGCGCAGAGACATGCAGTTTGCTGGTCAAACCGGCCCAATCAAGTGCCACCCGCGGGGCCACAGGCACCCCCTTTTCAGCGTAATCAATTGCGGGGGCCAACAGCGCTTCAAGTCCGAGTTTGCCCCAATCATTGCTCAATTGGCAAAACGCATCTATAGCGCCCGGAACGGTGACCGCCTCGGCGCTGTACTCGGGGACATGGGTTAGACCTCGGCTGCGCATTTCCGCGGCCGATTGGGCGCTGGGCGCACAACCTGATCCGTTCATGGCTTTTATGTCGTTTGAACCGGGCGGGGAAAAAAGCACAAAACAATCTCCGCCGATGCCGGTCATTTGCGGCTCGCACAGCCCAAGCAAAATTGCCCCGGCAATGGCCGCATCCATGGCGTTTCCACCGCTTTTCAGAATATCAATGGCGGCATGCGCAGCCAGAGGGTGGGATGTGGCACACATGCCATTTCCGGCAAACACCGCCGAGCGTCCTGGCCGATGGAAATCGCGCATGCTTGGCCCCTTTACTCTTTATCACCAAAAAGAGCATAGGCCAAAGTGATTGCAAGGCAACAGATTTTCAAACAAGGGGAAAGGTGAAACGGTTCTGTC
>CABZJG010000028.1 GCA_902525995.1 Paracoccaceae bacterium
CGCGTTTAACCCTCAACCTTAACAGAGTGGATGACGCGACAAAGACGGAGCTATATGTCCCAATAATAACGCCCCAGATCATCGCAAAGACAAATCCACGGATAACGTCTCCGCCAAGGATAAACAGTGCAATCAATGCCAAAAGCGTGGTGACAGATGTCATCACGGTTCGGCTAAGAGTTTCATTGATGGAGAGGTTTAGCACTTCTTGCAGAGGCTTTTTCTTATATTTACGCAGGTTTTCACGCACCCGATCAAACACAACGACCGTATCGTTCAACGAATACCCAACAATTGTCAGCAAGGCGGCAATAATGGCCAGATCAAACTTGATTTGCACAACGGAAAACACACCAATGGTCAAAAGCACATCATGAATAAGCGCTGCAACCGCACCAACGGCAAACTGCCATTCAAAGCGCAGCCAGATGTAAACCAAAACAGCAGCAATAGCCAAAAACACCGCAATTATCGCCTTTTGAATAAGCTCACCTGATACTTTAGGACCAACGCTTTCCACCGACACAAACTCAATATCTGGCGCTACGCTTTGCAATGCAGCTAGAACCGACTTGACGGTATCGCCAGAGACGGCCTCTTGGCCCTCTTGGGCTTGGATCCGGATCATTGCAACATGCTGATCTGCTGCAAAAGTTGGGTCAAAAACTTCTGAAATGGTCACATCACCCAATTGAAGATTGCCTATAGCTTGGCGATAGGCTGCCACATCAATTGTTTGTGTGCTTTCCGTTCGGATCGTGGTTCCGCCGCGAAAATCAATGCCAAAATTCAAACCCTGCATGAAAAACGACACCAGAGAGCCAATCAGCAAAAGCGCGGAAAAACCCAGCCAGAGTTTTGATTGGCTAAAGAAATCCCAGTTTGTGTTCTTGGGGACTAATCTTAGGCGCATCTCTACACCTCCAAAGTTTTGGGGCGGCGGCGTTCAAACCACATCACCACCAGCAATCGGGTGACAAAAATTGCCGTGAAGACCGATGTTAAAATCCCAAGTCCCAGCGTAATTGAAAATCCGCGAACGGGTCCCGATCCCATTGTGAATAAAATAACGGCTGTGATGAAGGTTGTGATATTGGCGTCCAAAATAGCACTTAATGCCTTTTGATACCCCAACTCGATCGCTCTTGAAGGTCCTTTGGCTGTTTTCACTTCTTCGCGAATACGCTCAAAAATCAACACATTGGCGTCCACAGCCATCCCGATGGTCAATACGATCCCCGCAATCCCCGGTAATGTTAATGTGGCGCCAATCAAGCTAAGCAGCCCAAAGATCAGCCCAATGTTAACGATCAGCGCAACGTTCGCGAAAAGACCAAATAGCCCATAGCTAAGCCCCATAAAGATAAGGACACCAATAAAGGCGACAATACAGGCTATTTTGCCAGCCTGAATACTGTCGGCGCCAAGCTCAGGTCCGATCGTTCTTTCTTCTAGAAAATCAAGCCCCGCAGGCAAAGCCCCCGCACGCAGCAAAATCGCTAGGTTCGAGCTTTCTTCAACTGAAAAGCTACCGGTGATGATACCCGAACCACCCGGAATATGGCTTTGGATTACGGGCGCGCTGATGACTTCGCCATCAAGCACAATGGCAAAAGGTTCGCCAATGTTTTCAGCGGTATAGTCGCCAAAGCGCCGCGCACCAGAGGGGTTAAAGCGAAAGTTTACCGCCGGACGACCGTTTTGATCAAAACTAGGCTGTGCATCGACCAAATCTTCGCCTGTGACCACCGGCGCTATATCTAGAATGTAATAGCGCCCTTCTTCATCCAAAGACGGCAGTATTTCATTGCCAAAACCCGGATCGGCTTCGGGGTCACTTGCCGGGCCAATCACAGGCTGGAACGTTAACTGGGCGGTGGTGCCAATAAGTTCTTTCAGCTCGGCGGCTGATCCGATACCGGGAACCTGAATTAAGACCCGCAAGCTGCCCTGACGTTGAATGGTTGGCTCTCTTGTGCCCACTTCATCAATTCGTCTACGAATGATTTCAAGCGCTTGCTTGACTGTCCGGTCATCCGTCGCGCCCCGTTCAGCCTCGGACAATGTGACAATCAAAACATCATCTTCGCTATAGACATCAAGATCACGAGCCCCAGCGCCAGTAAGGGTGGACACCGGCTGACTTAATCCTTCTGCCAAGGAAATTGCCTGCGCCATGGCCTCTGGTTTCGAAATCCGAACCCGCAATTGATCGGCGGGGCCGGTTTGCAACCGGATGGTGCCGATGGTGGCGCGCTCGGGGCGAAGGGTGTCGCGCAGGGTGGGCCAGAGGCTTTTCATCCGGGCGGTGTAGACATCTTCAACCTCAACCTCGGCCAGCAAATGCGCGCCGCCGCGCAAATCAAGGCCCAAATTGACCAGTCCAGAGGGTAAAAACGACGGCCAGCTGGGCGCGCCGCTAACCTCTATCCCACTGCTTTCAAACTCTTTTTGCGCATCATTATAGCCTTCAACACGGCTGTAGAACCCGTTTGGCAACGCCAAAAGCAAGCCAATGGCACAAAGTGACCAGATCACGATCCGTTTCCATAGATCGATTTGCAGCATATCCCGCCCCCTTTTCGTTGGCTGTGCCGGTTTACGCTTTGGTGGCGGGTTCGGTTTTGCTCAGCACCTGAGCGATGGTTGATTGCACAACACGCACTTTAACGCCTTCTGCAAGTTCGACCTCTAACTCATTGTCTTCTTTCACTTTTACAACCTTGCCGATCAACCCACCTTGGGTGACAACCTGATCGCCGCGGCGCAGGGCGCTGACCATGGCCTGATGCTGCTTGACCTTTTTTTGCTGCGGCCGGATGAGCAAAAAATACATGATCGCAAAGATGAGAATAAGCGGTATAAACTGGCCAAAAGCGTCCATTGTCTGTCCTGCCTGTAAAACGTCATATTTTGCGGGAACCTATGCGCAGCGGCGGCTGTTTGCAAGGGGCGAAATGGCGCAAAATGGGGCATCTGTTTTACGTCGGTATCGCGGCAGTATCGCGGCGGTGGCAAATTCACCCCAATCAAGTCCCATTTTGCCCGAAATAATGGGACGGGGTCATGGTTGCCTAATCCAAAAGAACTCGCATCAATCCCCCTACCCATGGGGCGCGAAGTGGTGCATAAGGGCGCCAGTAAAAAGACTCGCAAAAAATAGGAGATTTCCAAATGCATGACATCCGGGCCATTCGCGATAATCCAACCGCTTTTGACGCCGCTTTGGCGCGGCGTGGGGTATCGGCTGCGTCCGCGTCGCTTTTGGAAATCGACAGCCGCCGCCGCGCGGCCATATTAGCCGCCGAAACCGCGCAGGCCGAACAAAACAAAGCCAGCAAATCCGTCGGCGCCGCCAAAGCCAGCGGTGATGAGGCCGAATTTGAACGGCTGCGGGCCTTGGTGGCCGCAAAAAAGGTCGAAGTGGCCGAAATGAACGCCAAAGCCAAAGAGATTGATGCCGAGCTGGAAGCGCAGCTGATGGGCATTGAAAATCTAGCGCTTGATGATGTGCCCGAAGGCGAAGATGAGGCGGGTAATGTGGAAGTGCACCGCTGGGGCAGCCCGCGCCAGATCAACAGCGCGCGCGAGCATTTCGACCTGCCCGGCGTGGCTGCGGGGATGGATTTTGAAACTGCGGCCAAACTCTCTGGATCGCGCTTTGTGCTTTTGCGCGGTTCTGTGGCGCGGCTGCATCGGGCGCTGGCGCAATTCATGCTGGATGTGCATATTGATGAGCACGGGCTGAGCGAGGTCAACACCCCGGTTCTGGTGCGCGACGCGGCCATGGTGGGCACAGGGCAATTGCCAAAATTTTCCGAAGACAGCTATCAGACCACCAATGGCTGGTGGCTGATCCCCACATCCGAGGTCACGCTGACCAACACTGTGGCCGGCGAAACGGTTGACGCATCCGCGCTGCCCATGCGGATGACCGCGCATACGCTATGTTTTCGCTCCGAGGCAGGATCAGCGGGCAAAGACACCGCCGGCATGCTGCGCCAGCATCAGTTTGAAAAGGTTGAAATGGTCACCATCTGCACGCCGGAAAATGCGCTAGATGAACATGAGCGCATGACCAAATGCGCGCAGGCCATTTTGGAAAAGCTGGACCTGCCCTATCGGGTGATGGTGCTCTGCACTGGTGATATGGGGTTTGGCGCGCGCAAAACCCATGATCTTGAGGTCTGGCTTCCGGGGCAAAACACCTACCGCGAAATAAGTTCGGTTTCGGTCTGCGGTGATTTTCAGGCCCGTCGGATGAATGCCCGTTATAAGCCCGAAGGCGGCGGTAAGCCCGAGTTTGTGCACACGCTGAACGGATCGGGCGTGGCCGTGGGGCGCTGTTTGATTGCGGTTCTGGAAAACGGCCAGCAGCCGGATGGATCAGTGGCTTTGCCAACTGCGCTGCACGCTTATCTTGGCGGTAAAACCACTTTGGCCGCAGACGGCAGCTTGGTCTAACGCCGCCACTCGGCCATGTTAAAGATGTTTCTTTAGCCGCGACGGCGTGGATTTTTTGCGGTTCTTATAGGGGTTTTTATCGGCCTGTGAGCGCATGGTTAGACGGATCGGCGTGCCCGGCATGTCAAAATCAAGCCGCAGCGCATTAACCAGATAGCGCGAATAGCTTTCGGGCAGTTTATCTGGGTGCGAGCACATCACCACAAAGCCCGGCGGGCGGGTTTTGGTTTGGGTCATATAGCGCAGCTTGATCCGGCGCCCGCCCGGTGCGGGCGGCGGATGGGCTTCGACCATGCCCGCCAGCCAGCGGTTGAGCTGCGCAGTTGTGACCCGCCTGTTCCAGACCTCATGCGCGCGCATCACCGCTTGGTGCAGCCGGTCAAGCCCGCGCCCGGTTTTGGCCGACACTGTGACCAGCGGCGCGCCGCGCAATTGCGGCAGCAGCCGCTCAAAAGCTTCTTTTAGATGCGCCAGCTTTTGCTGTTTTTCGTCCTCAACATCCCATTTATTGACGGCGACCACCACGGCGCGGCCTTCGCGCTCGGCCAGATCGGCGATGCGCAGATCCTGCTGCTCAAACGGGATGGCCCCATCCAACAATACTACCACCACTTCGGCAAATTTCACCGCCCGCAGCCCATCGCTGACAGACAGTTTTTCGACCTTATCCTGAACCTTTGCCTTTTTGCGCATGCCAGCCGTGTCAAAGACCCGCATTGGGATGCCCTGCCAGTCAATCTGCAGCGATATGGCATCGCGGGTGATCCCTGCCTCTGGACCGGTTAGAAGCCGATCTTCGCCAAGAATTTTGTTGATCAGCGTTGATTTGCCTGCATTGGGCCGTCCGACCACCGCCACCTGCAGCGGCTTTTGCTTGGTTGGCAAGCGGTAGCTATCAGTGGCGTCCTCATCCACATCGACATCTGTTTCAGCAGCCTCTTCTTTAGCGCGTTCTTCAAACCCTTCGGCCAAGGGCATCAATTGCGCCAGCAGATCGCCCATCCCTTCACCATGCTCGGCCGAAAGCCGCAAAGGCTCGCCCAGCCCCAGCGACCAGGCTTCGATCACACCGGCATCCGCAGCCGCGCCTTCGCCTTTGTTTGCCGCCAAAATCACATGCGCTGCGCGCTTTCGCAAAATCTCGGCGAAAATTTCGTCGGTGGGGGTCACCCCGGCGCGCGCGTCTATCATAAACAGACAGATATCGGCCATATCCACCGCCCGTTCGGTCAGGCGCCGCATCCGGCCCTGCAGGCTTTCATCGGTGGCCTCTTCCAGACCTGCGGTATCAATCACTGTAAAGCGCAGATCCCCGAGCCGCGCTGCGCCCTCACGCAAATCGCGTGTCACACCGGGCTGGTCATCCACCAAGGCAAGCCGTTTTCCAACCAACCTGTTGAACAGCGTTGATTTGCCGACATTGGGCCGGCCAACAATGGCCAAAGAAAAGCTCATCTAGGCGCTCCGCTCATTAAAGAATTGCCGCATACACCAGTTTTAATCTAGCGGAAAGCGTGTAATTTGCCGTTTTTAGAGACAACATAAAGAACACCATCCGCGACAACAGGGTTGGTGGTGGCGCCACCGGGGATTTTTATTGCGTCAAGCTCCTCGCCAGACACAGGATCAAACTGGCGTAAAAGACCATCACCGGACGCAACGATCAACCGGCCACCTGCCAAAATCGGTCCATGATGGGCGATCACCTCGGTGCTGCGCCAGGAAAGCGATGCTTTATCCGTCGGCAGATCCACGGCCCAGATGGTTTGCCCGTTACGCGCATCAACGCGCACCAGCTGCCCGATGTCATTGATCAAAAACACCGACCCACCGGCCACCCAGAGCGGGGTCAACGCCCCGTGCGGCGCTGTCCATAGACGTGCCCCACTGTCAAGGTTCATTGCCACCAAGCGCCCTGATGCATTGGCCGCATAAACCCGCTTGCCCGATATCACAGGGCTTGCGCCAATGCCGCCAATGGTGGAAATAGCCTGTCCGCTGCGCGCGCCGGCCAAAGTGGCCGTCCACAGCACCAGACCGCCTTTGCGAAATGCGGCTTGCACATCCCCAGAGCCATAGCCAAACAGAACCAGCTTGTCAGAAACGGCCGGCCCGGTGGATCCGCGCCGCATATTTAGATCACTGAGGCCGTCGACTTGCCAGCGCACTCGGCCATTATCGGCCTCAACCGCCCAACTTGTAGCGCCGCCGCTGACCACATAGACCAGCCCATCCGCATAAGCCGGCCGGCCTGCGGCCAAAGCCATCAGGGACTGGCTCCAGATTTTTTCACCGGTTTTAGGATCGACAGCAGCCATTTCACCATATCCGGTGGTAACATAAATTCTGCCGCCTCCCGAGGCGAGCCCGCCGCCATCAGCTTCACCAGATTGTTCCCCCACAGGCGTCAAATCCAACGACCAAAGCCGCGCGCCACTGGCCGAGGTTGCGACCAAAACAGATTGGCTATCAAGGGTTACAATCATCCAATCGACAACAATAGGATCTGCAGAGATCCGCGCGCGTTGCCGGTCGCCACGTCCAATAGACGCAGACCATGCTTTTGCAAGCGCAGCGGCAAGCGCCGGATGTGTGGTTCTGGTTTTCGGGGTGCCATGACCCTGCGGCCAGCTGAGATTGTTTTTTTGCGCCGGCGCCTCAAAGCTTCTGGATTGATTTTCTTGCGGGGCATTAAGCTGGGCGCCGCCATCCGTTAAAATGGCCGTGACCGGCTCTCGCTTACCGCGCAGCTTAACATCGGGGTCCGAGCAGCCTGCCGCCACGACCAACACCATTAAAACGGCGGGTAAAAAAGCGCGTGTCACCTTCAGTGTTCCCCTTTCACTGCGATCCTTGATCCATTAGTTGCCGCTGATCAAATCCTGTCCCAGAGCAATTAGCAATTGGCGTGTGCGCTGTTGCAGGTTCTGGGTTAGATCTGCATCATCCAAAAGTGCTGTGAGCCGGTTAATGGCCGCGTCTTGATCACCCTCTTGCAAATCCAACAACGCCAGTTGTTCTTCAGCCAGCACGCGCAGCGGCTTGCCGGGTTCAGCCAGGGCTTGGAAACCCGCTCTGCGCTGCGCTGTGTCAAGGCTCTCTGCTGCGTGTAAAAGCTGCTTAAAATTGGCCAAATCGCGGTAATCTTGGCTGAGATCCTGATCGTCAACAATAGGCTGCAACAGCGTTACAATCTCTGCGCCTCTGTCCTGATCGGCCAAAACGCCCGCCTGCAATAGAGCAACAATTGCGCCTGCTTCGCTGGACTGTGTTTGAATTTGCGACAGCGCGGAGGAGCGCGCATCGGTATCTTCGGTATCCAGCGCGGCCAGTAGTGCATCACCCAACGCCCGCGCTGCGGACTGGTCCGACGCACGGCTATATTCACGGTAGGCTGCGCCCCCTACGATCAGAAGCACAGCAAGTACGGCGATCCAGCCGTAGCGGCGCATCAGCCCGAACAATCGGTCCCGCCGAACCTCTTCTGTTACCTCGTCGATAAAGCTGTCTGTTTCGCTCACGATCTTGCCTCATTGGTTGGTTTGGAAATCTCTTACCTTGTCTGGCTGCAAGTGCCAAGCCAGAAACGAAACCAAGACTTGAGAAAGGGATACCTGACCTTGCGATAGGTTATAGAAAAGTTTAATCTAAATGCATGGTTTAAACGTAAATACATCGATTATATATCATCAAATGAACTGGCTGAGAAAAATCAGCGCAACCCATTGAGTGCGGGACATCTCGAATGCGAATAATATCTTTTTTGACGGCGGTTTTAGTGACTGCGTTTCTCTATCTTCTGGTCTTTGAAAGAGACGCACTTCGCGCTGTATCCCAAGGCGCGCCGTTGAGCACTTTGGTTGGTGCTGTGCTGGGCGGCGATCCGTCATCATCCGAGGCGCAAGAGCCCACTGAGCCAAATACAGAGATCTCCGAGGGACAGACCGGCGCCACAGAAGAACAGCCTGCTGAGGCTGAACTGATAAAGGTCGTGGCGATCCGATCAAAGGCGCAGGAAATTGACAGCGCCGTTGTACTGCGCGGCCAAACCGAGGCAGCGCGGCAAGTCCAAGTGCGCGCAGAGACGTCTGGCCAAGTGATTTCCGAGCCACTGCGCAAAGGCAGCATGATCAATCCGAACCAAATTTTATGTCAGTTAGACCCCGGGACACGGTCGACCACCTTGGCAGATACCGTCGCGCGGTTGGCCGAAGCCAAAGCCCGCGTGCCGGAAACCCAGGCCCGGCTTGAAGAAGCACAATCGCGTCTTGAAGAAGCAGAGTTTAACTTAAACGCGGCGGAAAAACTGGCAGAAGGCGGCTATGCCACAGAAACCCGTGTCACATCGGCGCAAGCTGCCACCCGCTCGGCAGAAGCAAGCGTCGCGACAGCCAAAGCCGGATTTGAAACCACCCGCTCGCGGATACAATCTGCCGAAGCGGCTGTGGCATCAGCAGAAAAGGAAATCGAACGCCTGACGCTGGTGGCCCCATTTAAGGGCATATTGGAAACCGACACCGCAGAAATTGGCAGCCTGCTTCAGCCCGGATCTCTTTGCGCAACAATTATTCAAATCGATCCTATAAAGGTTGTTGGCTTTGTTCCTGAAAGTGAAGTTCAGCGTGTCAAAATAGGGGCTAGAACAGCCACCCAGCTGGTTTCAGGTCAGGCGGTTTATGGTAATGTCACCTTTATTTCTCGCGCAGCAGATCCTTTGACCCGCACATTCCGGGTCGAAATTGACGTAGCAAACCCAGATCTCAGCATCCGTGATGGTCAAACTGCAGAAATTCTCATTGCGTCTGCTGGCAAACAGGCGCATCTGCTCCCGCAATCTGCATTAACACTCAATGATGACGGAAACTTGGGGCTCAGATTGGTCGGGCCCGATAACGTATCCAAGTTCATGGAAGTTGACTTATTACGCGATACAATAGAAGGTGTATGGCTTGCAGGATTACCCGAAGAAGTTGCCGTAATTGTGGTGGGTCAAGAATATGTCAACGATGGCGTTGAAGTTGCGCCGACATACCGGGAGATGACACAATGACAGGTTTGGTAGATTGGGCCGCCGACCGCGCCCGTATGATCGTGGCCTTAATCATTGCGGCTCTGACTGCAGGTGTGTTTGCCTATACAGGCCTTCCAAAAGAAGGCGAGCCGGACATTCAAATCCCCGCCCTCTTTATTTCGGTTCCGTTTCCCGGAATTTCGGCCGCTGACAGTGAAACTCTGTTGGTAAAACCAATGGAAACCGAATTGGCGGATCTTGACGGCTTAAAGAAAATCACCGCTTCAGCGGCTGAAAACTATGCCGGTGTTGCGCTTGAGTTCGAATTTGGTTGGGACAAAGCCAAAACACTGGCAGATGTCCGCGATGCGATGAATTCTGTTGAGGCCAAATTCCCCGAGGGTGCCGATAAATACTCTATCAATGAGATAAACTTCTCGGAATTTCCCATCATCATTGTAAATCTGACCGGGAATGTGCCCGAGCGCACGATGACCCGTGTGGCCGAGGACCTGCAAGAGAAAATCGAAAGCATGGACGCGGTGCTTGAAGCTGCGATTTCGGGCAACCGTCAGGAAATGGTCGAAGTCTCAATCGATCCTCTGCGGCTTGAATCCTATAATGTCACGGCAAATGAGTTGATCAATGTTGTGCGCAACAACAACCAGTTGATCGCGGCTGGCGAGGTAGATTCCGCGCAAGGGACCTTTGCAGTTAAAATCCCATCAAGCTTTGATGAGCCGCGCGATATCTATTCACTGCCAGTGAAAACCAACGGAGACCGGGTTGTCACCTTGGGTGATTTAGCCACCATCAAACTGACCTTCGAAGACCGCGCCGGCACCGCCCGCTTTAACGGCGAAACCACCGTGGCCTTGCAGGTGGTCAAACGCAAAGGCTTTAACCTGATCAAAACCGCCAAGCAGATTACAGAGCTGGTCGAAGCCGAAAAGGCCACATGGCCGCAAGATTTGCGTACTGCGATAAATGTCGGCACCTCAAACGATCAATCGCGTGTGGTGGACAGTATGGTCAGCCAGCTTGAAGGCTCGGTGCTGACCGCAATCGCTTTGGTGATGATGGTGGTTCTGTCCTCGCTGGGCACACGCGCAGCATTGCTGGTTGGGTTTGCAATTCCGACCTCATTCCTTTTGAGCTTTGTGTTGATGGGCGTGATGGGGATTACCATTTCGAACATTGTGATGTTCGGGCTGATCCTTGCTGTGGGAATGTTGGTGGATGGCGCAATTGTCGTGGTCGAATATGCCGATAAGAAAATCGCTGAAGGCGTCGGCCCGATGAGTGCCTATGTAGAGGCCGCAAAGCGCATGTTCTGGCCGGTTGTTAGCTCAACCGCCACAACACTATGCGCCTTTTTGCCCATGCTGTTCTGGCCGGGTGTTCCGGGACAATTTATGGGCATGCTTCCCGTTACATTGATATTTGTGCTGTCGGCCTCATTGATTGTGGCTTTGGTGTTCCTGCCGATTATCGGCGGTGTCTCGGGCCGGCTCAGCCGGATCTTTGAAAACGGATCGGAATTTTTACGGGCGTCACTGCCCTGGGCGGCGCGCGCGGCCCTTGTACCGATCGTTTTCTATGCCGTTTTTCTCAGTGCAATGCAGGTGGTAAACCCGGCATATCTTTTGGGGCTGGATCGGGACGCCTTGGGGATCTTGGCAATTTTCCCAGGTGCCGCGATGTTTATTTTATCTGCCTTTGCCGGCTCAACGGTTCTGGGTGCGGTTAAAATCCAACGCCCCGCCAAACGCGTCCAAGTGGGCTATCGCAGAACGTTTTTTGGCTATTTCATCAAACTTGTCGCCGGCAATCCAATTATGCCACTGGTCACGATTATGGCTGTCGCCTTTTTCGCTGTTTCCGTATTCACATATTTTGGTGCAAACAACAAAGGCGTTGAGTTCTTTGTGGAATCAGAGCCGGAACAGGCCATTGTCTATGTCAAAGCCCGCGGCAACCTCTCGCTTGATGAAAAGGATGATCTGTTGCGTCAGGCTGAGAAAATTGTCATTGATCATCCCGTCATCGCAAGTGTGTTTTCCTTTGCAGGCTCTGGCGGCTTAAACCAAAACACCGCAGGCGCCTCGACGCCAAAAGACACCATTGGCCAGATTCAGTTGGAAACCATCCCTTGGGAAGACCGGCGCGGACGCGCGGATCTTGATGGCAATGTTGTAGTGGATGAGTTGACCGCACAGCTCAAACAAATCCCCGGTATCCAAATCGAAGTTTTGGCCCTTGGCCGCGGCCCAGCCAGCAGCAAGCCTGTCCACCTTAGGGTTACGGGCGACAATTGGGATGATCTTTTGGCCAGCACATCGCAAATGCGCGCTGTGTTCGAAGACACCGCCGGTCTGCACCTGATAGAGGACTCACTGCCTCTGCCAGGTATTGACTGGCAGATCGACGTTGATGTGGAAAAAGCTGGCCGGTATGGCGCAGATGTGGCCACCGTCGGGGGGATGGTGCAATTGGTCACGCGCGGTCTTCTTTTAGATACGATGCGTGTGGACAGCAGCGATGAAGAGGTTGAGATAAGAGTACGCCTGCCGCGCGAAGATAGGGTATTAAGCACGCTCGACACCTTAAAGGTGCGGACACAAGATGGTCTGGTTCCCCTGTCAAATTTCATCACCCGAAAACCGGTGGCAAAGCTTGCTGAAATTAACCGGATCAACCAAAAGCGCTATTTTGACATCAAAGCCGCAGTGCTGCCCGATCTAAAGCGGACTGTGGTGGATGAAAATGGCGAAATCCGCGATGTCATTATCAACGCCAATGAGCGCATCGCCTATTTGACCGAATATCTTGAAGCCAATCCAATGCCCGCCGGTATTTCATGGGAATGGACCGGCGATCAACAAGACCAAGCCGAAAGCCAAGCCTTCCTTTCAAGCGCCTTCAGCGCAGCGCTGGCTCTGATGTTCATTATATTACTGGCGCAGTTCAACAGCTTTTATAATGCAACCATTGTGCTTCTGGCCGTTGTTCTATCTACCGTTGGGGTCTTGATCGGCATGCTTGTCATGGATCAGGCCTTTTCCATCATTATGACAGGTACGGGAATTGTCGCTCTGGCTGGAATTGTAGTGAACAATAACATTGTTTTGATCGACACCTATCAAGAGTTATCGAAATACATGCCGCGGGCAGAAGCCATTATCCGAACCGCCGAACAGCGCATCCGGCCTGTGCTTTTGACCACAATCACTACTATGGCAGGCCTTGCGCCAATGATGTTTGGTCTTAGCCTTGATTTTATCGGTGGCGGCTATTCGGTTGATAGCCCCACGGCGCTATGGTGGAAGCAGCTGGCAACAGCAGTTGTTTTTGGTCTTGGCATCGCAACGGTACTGACCTTGGTGTTTACGCCGGCCCTGCTGGCCACCCGGGTCTGGGTTGTTACCTATGCA
>CABZJG010000029.1 GCA_902525995.1 Paracoccaceae bacterium
GAAGCGAGTATTTTGCCATTTTCTCATTCAATGTCCGACGGGGCAAGCACAGCTCTTCCATCACTTTACCAATAGACCCCTTGTGACGCCGCATTGTGTTTTCAATAAGCATCTTTTCAAAGGCCTCAACATATTCTTTCAATGGCTTACCTTCTGTAGTTACCACAGAAGTGGCTTCTTCTGCATCACTCATCAACAAAGACGCAATCGTGCCCTCGCCGCGGCGCGACTGCAAAACAGCCCGCTCTGCCAAATTGGTCAACTGACGAACATTTCCATGCCAGGGTGCCTGAAGCAATTGCGCGGCTTCTTGGGCCCCTATGCTCGGGGTTTGACAGCCATATTCATCCGAGAACGTTTCGCTTAATTGGTAGAACATTTCTAAAATATCATTACCGCGCTGGCGCAGCGGCGGCACTGTGATATGCAAAGCCCCGAGACGATAGAAGACATCTTTGCGCAGCCTATTTTGCAAGGTCTGTCCTTGTTCCTGTAAATTGCTAATCGCCAAAACCCGGGTTTCGGGCGGCGTGCCTTGGGCATTCAGGGTGCTTAAGAGCTTGGCTTGCACCTGCTCGCCAAGGGTTTCTATATCTTCAAGAACCAATGTGCCTCCCCGTGCTTCTTCAAAAGCCGGGAAAAATGGATCTTCCGGCAACACAGGCCCAAAGAGACGGCGCATCAAAGCCGTTTCATCAAAAGCGGAACACGACACCAGTGCAAACTTTTTGCCTGCACGCGCACCCACAGCATGCAGCGCATGGGCGACCAAGGTTTTCCCGGTTCCGGTTTCGCCTTCGATCAAGATATGCCCATCGGCTTGACCTAGATCCAAAATCTCTTCGCGCAAACGCTCCATGGCAGGTGATTTGCCGATCAGCTTTTTCATCAACTGCGGCCCATCGCCTAGGTCGCGCCGCAGGGCCCGGTTGTCTAAGGTCAAACGCCGAGCTTTTGACGCCCGCTGCGCCAATTCACTCATCCGGTCGGGATTAAATGGCTTTTCAAGAAAATCAAAAGCCCCCATACGCATAGCTTCAACAGCCATGGGCACATCCCCGTGACCCGTTATCATAATCACTGGAAGCGTGCTGTCCTGTGCCATTAATTTGCGCAAAAACTGCATGCCATCCATATCGGGCATCTTGATGTCAGAAATCACTATTCCGGCATATTCGCCGTCGATGGTGGACAGCGCTTCTTTGGCGCTGGCAAAACTTTCGGTATCATAGCCAGACAGCGCAAGCCATTGGCTAATGGACAGCCTCATATCTTTTTCATCATCAACAATTGCAATTTTTAAGGCTTTGGTCATGGTCTACTCAGCTGCTTCAACGGGTGGAGAATTTACTTTATTTTCATCAAATATAGGGAGTTGAACTTCAAATACAGCCCCCCCATCACTGGCATTTCTGGCGGTCAGCCGTCCACCAAGATCGGTAACAATCCCGGATGAGATCGCCAAGCCAAGACCCACCCCATCCCCCGGCTCTTTTGTGGTATGAAAAGGCTCAAACAAAAGCTCTAAATCTTTGATCCCAGGGCCATTGTCGCGGACGCTGAGCGTAACGGTCTCGCCTTTGCTCAATATTATAACCTCGATCTCGGGATCGCTTACTGTTTTTAACGCATCAAGCGCATTGCGCAAAAGGTTGATGAGCACCTGCTCTATGCGCATTCTATCGCCCATCACCAGCACGCTTTGATCTGGCGCTATCTGGCGAAGCCGCACGTTGGAGTGCTTTAGTTGAGGCTCCATCATCGATAAAGACGAGGCCAGTGCCTCGGCCATATCCAACGGCTCAAAACTTTCCCCGCCCTTGCGCGCATAGGATTTTAGCTGCCGTGTAATTGCCCCCATCCGCTCGATCAGACCATCAATGCGGTGAAAGGCTGACAGCGCCTCCTCTGGTCGGTTTCGTTTGAGTAAAAGGGCAGCGCCCGCAAGATAGGTTTTCATCGCTGCCAGCGGTTGGTTTAATTCATGACTTACGGCTGCCGACATTTCCCCCAACGCTGCCAGCTTTGAACTTTGCGCCAAAGACTGCTCGGCAACGGCAAGAGTTTTTTGCACTTTTTCCCGCTCTGAAATTTCCCGTTGCAACCTTGCATTCAAGTCCCGCAGGTCTTCAGATTCGCGCTGAAAAAACATCAATCGCAGCACAGTGCGGCGGTTTGAAAGATAAAACACGCCTACAAACAAAATAGCAAAACCCATGATTTCCGGCGCCAAAATTCCATTCACCCGTTCGCGCACGCTGGCATAGGTGGTAAAAGAAATGATCTGCCATCCGCGAAACGGAATTTGACCCTCAATACGCATCACCGCTTCTCCCTGAACATAGGCATCTGCTGGCAAGGATGCCCAATCACTTGTCACACGCATGGCCCGCTCAATCGCATTTTGCGGCGGCTGGCGCCGCAGCGCTATGGTTTCTGTCAGACCGCGCCATTTCGGTTCGGTGGCCAAAATAATCTTTCCCTCACTGCCGATCACGAGCACAGCATCGGAAATACCCGCCCAAGCCCTTTGGAATTTTTGCAGATCAACCTCAACCAAAATCACACCAATGATCTGGCTTTGAAATTCCACCTGACGGGAATAGAAAAAGCCGCTCTCACCATTGTCTTTTTCAGCCACAGAAAAAACTGTCGTATTTGATTGCAGCGCATCGAGAAAATAAACTTGGTCACTGTGCAACTTGCCCAGATTATTGCGGTCGGTTGACGCCACAGTGCGGCCGTCACCATCCAAAAGCATTAAAGACGCCGCGCCGATTTCCTCGACAAAGCTCATCAAACGCTGGGTTGAACGTGAAAAATCTGCAGAGTTCAGAGCTCCGATAAGCTCAGGATCTCGAGACAGCAGTTGCGGAACAATAGAATTGCGCTGCAATTCACTTAGGATATTGCCGCCATAAAGCGCCAGACGCAGCTCTGCCTTGTTTTGCGTCGATTGGGTAAACCGATCGGTCAAAATAGTATTGGTCAGCCATAGTGTCGCCCCGGCCAGCACGAACAGCACAGCCAAAATAACCCGCACCTGCCAAGGAAAAGAGCGAAGAGGCTGCGGCGGAACCTCAGTGGAATCGGTATGTTCACTGGTCATCGTACGCCAGTTTATACCTTAGTTTTTCATAGCTGTCAGGTGGTCGCCATCTGTTCAAGCAAACTGGCAAAAAACGGCTGACCATCGGCGCTGGGTTGCGCTGGATCCACTGCGCGCTCGGGATGCGGCATCATGCCAAGGACACGGCGGTTTTCTGACAGCACACCTGCAATATCATCCACAGAACCGTTTGGATTGTCATGATATCGAAAGGCAATTCTCTGTTGATCTTGCAACGCTGCCAAATCATCTCGGCTGAGATTGTAATTGCCGTCGTGATGGGCAATTGGAATGCTGATCAGCTGGTCTTTGGCATAGCCACTGGTAAAGGCGCTCTCGGTTGTCTCGACGCGAAGCTCTACTGATTTGCAAATAAATTTCAGCCCTGCATTTCGCATCAATGCTCCGGGAAGCAAACCGGTTTCAGTGAGAATTTGAAACCCGTTACATACCCCAAGAACAAAACCGCCGCGATTGGCAAAATCAATCACTGAGCGGCAAATCGGCGAGCGGCCTGCGATGGCCCCGCAGCGCAGATAATCGCCAAAGGAAAACCCGCCGGGAATGGCCACCACGTCCAATCCATCGGGCAGATCTGTATCTTTGTGCCATACCATTGTGACATCGGCGCCGGCTTTGCGCAGCGCAACCGCCATATCGCGATCACAGTTTGATCCGGGAAAAACAAGAACTGCGGCGCGCATCACGAAATCTCGACCGAATAGCTTTCGATCACCGTGTTGGCCAATAGTTTTTCACACATCGCATCCACGTCGGATTTGGCTTTCTCAGGATCAGTTTCATTAAGGTCCAATTCAATAACCTTGCCCTGCCGTACCCCATCCACGGTATTATAGCCGAGCGCTCCAAGCGCATGGCGAACAGCTTCGCCCTGAGGGTCAAGAACACCGGGTTTTAACATCACGTGTACGCGGGCTTTCATCGGCTACCTTTCTTTTCTTTCCTGTTGCGCAAATGCGCCTAGCTTATTAATGTGGGCTTACTAGCTGCCGGGCTGTTTTTTGCCAAAACCCCCAGCCGCTGGGCCACTTCTGTATAGGCATCTGTCAAACTGCCCAGATCCCGTCTAAAGACATCTTTATCCAGTTTTTGCCCAGTTTCTATATCCCACAAACGGCAACTGTCGGGGCTAATTTCATCAGCCACCAAAAGATGCTGGAAATCGCCATCATAAACCCTTCCGATTTCGATCTTGAAATCGACAAGCCGGATACCGACACCTAACATAAGGCCTGATAGAAAATCATTTACCCGCAGTGCAAGGCTTAAAATGTCATCCATGTCCTGCTGCGTTGCCCAGCCAAAGGCTGCAATATGCTCTTCTGTGACCAAAGGGTCCCCTAGGGCATCGTCTTTGTAGCAATATTCAACAATGGGCCTCGGTAGCCGCATGCCCTCTTCCAGCCCTAAGCGTTTGCAAATTGTGCCTGCTGCAAAATTCCGAACGATCACTTCAAGCGGAATAATTTCGCAATTGCGGATCAATTGCTCACGCATGTTGATCCGTTTGAGAAAATGGGTTGGAACCCCAATTTCATTCAGCCCGTTCATGAAAAATTCGGACAGCCGATTATTGAGCACACCTTTGCCGTCGATAATGTCTTTTTTCTCGGCATTAAATGCGGTGGCATCATCTTTGAAATATTGAACCAGTGTGCCTGGCTCTGGACCTTCATACAGAATTTTTGCCTTACCTTCGTAAATCTTTGTGCGACGCGCCATTGGGTCTCTTTCTGAGGGGGTAATATCTTGTTCGGATGCTGCCCTCTTAAATCATGGGATCGGTGCCCGCAAGCGCTCTTGGTCCTTGTTTCCACAAATAACCACTCCCATATGAATATGATAGCAAAGGGAACCAAATTAGGAATGACTACTTTTGACGAACGGGAAAACGCATTTGAAAACAAGTTCGCCTTCGATAGTGAGCTGCAATTTAAAGCCGAAGCCCGACGCAATAAATTAATTGGGCTCTGGGCCGCTCACCTACTTGGCAAAACCGGCAAGGACGCTGACGCATATGCGCTTGATGTGATCCGGTCGGATTTTGAACGGTCGGGCGATGAGGATGTGATACAAAAATTGACCGCAGATCTTCAAAATAAAGCCAGCGAAAGCACTATCAGGTCTCAGCTTACGGCCTTTATGATCAAAGCCAAAGAACAGATAGGCAATTAGAAATAGACCAAAATTTTCATAATCGTAATGAATATTTGGAATTTGAATTATGCCGGCACCTATGTCACCGCACAGGTGACGAGTTAAGGCGAATAAATGGCTAATGTACTGAAAAAAATGCTTTCTGAACGCGATTGGATTTTAGCGGATGGGGCCACCGGAACAAACCTGTTTAATATGGGACTGTCATCAGGAGATGCGCCTGAGCTTTGGAACGAGACTGAGCCGCAGAAAATTAAGGCACTCTATCAAATCGCGATCGATGCGGGTTCGGATCTATTTTTGACCAACAGCTTTGGGGGCAATGCCGCGCGCTTAAAGCTGCATGATGCAGGTCACCGTGCAGGTGAGTTATCGCGCATGGCAGCTGAGATTGGCCGCGAAGTGGCTGATCGCGCAGATCGCGATATCGTTGTTGCCGGCTCAGTTGGACCCACGGGTGATATTATGCAACCGGTCGGAACCCTAAGCCATTCGGATGCGGTTGAGATTTTTCATGCGCAAGCGGCAGGGCTGAAAGCTGGGGGCGCAGATGTACTTTGGCTTGAAACCATTTCAGCCCCCGAAGAATACCGCGCAGCGGCCGAAGCCTTCGCCTTGGCTGATATGCCATGGTGCGGCACGATGAGTTTTGACACTGCCGGGCGGACAATGATGGGTCTGACTGCACCGGCCATGGTAGACATGGTCAATAGCCTTGAAGATCCCCCTTTGGCCTTTGGGGCCAATTGCGGCACTGGCGCTGCGGATTTGCTGCGCACCGTTCAAGGGTTTTCTGCCGTCAAACCCCAAACTCCGATCATTGCAAAAGGCAATGCCGGAATTCCAAAATATGTCGATGGCCATATCCACTATGATGGTACCCCGGAGCTGATGGCGGATTATGCGGTAATGGCGCGCGATAGCGGTGCGCAAATTATTGGCGGGTGCTGCGGCACCATGGGGGTGCATTTGTCCGCCATGCGAGAGGCGTTAGAAACCCGCCCCAAAAGCGAAATGCCATCTCTTGATGCCATTAGAACCGCCTTGGGTGATTTTTCCTCAGCCAGTGATGGCACCGGATCAGACAGCGCGCCAGCGCGCCGACCACGCCGGCGGCGAGCGGCTTCGAGCTGAAAGCCAACCTTTAAACTTGGCCCTATGCCACTTTAAAACAGCTCCATCTGCGCACTCTGGGCCATAGGCGCCTGAAACAGATCACAGGTCAGTTTCGGCACTTTTTCCCGCAGCCCCAGGCGTCGAATTGCATTTTGAAACCGTTGCTCGATCAGCGCAGCATAGGGCCCCTCGCCGCGCATCCGGCGACCCCAGTCAGCGCAATACAATTTTCCCGTCGTGCATGGCGCGCAGATGGCCCAGCACCCGCGATGACTTGTTTGGGTGATGGGCGGCAAGAAAGTCTTGAAACAGCTCGGATACCTCACGGGGCAAGCGCAGAATAATCCAGCTGGCGCTGCACGCGCCTGCCTTTCGGCCAGCGTCTAAAATCGCCTCTAATTCATGATCGGTCAGCCCCGGGATTAAAGGCGAAGCCATCACCCGCACAGGGATGCCAGCATCCGTTAATCGTCTGATAATTTCCAATCGACGGCTCGGCGATGGCGCACGGGGCTCCATTTTGCGCGCCAGCTCGGGGTCTAATGTGGTCACAGAAATGCCGACGCGGGTCAGTCCACGCTTTGCCATTGGCGCTAAAATATCAATATCGCGTTCCACCAACACGCCCCGCGTGACAATTGCGACAGGGTGTTGGCAATCGGATAGAACCTGCAAACAAGACCGCGTAATCTCATATTTTTTTTCGATTGGCTGACATGGGTCAGTATTGGTGCCAATTGCAACCGGCTTTACCGCGTATTTTGGATTTGCCAGTTCTTGGCGCAACACCTTGGCCGCTTGAGGGCGCGCAATCAGTCTGGTTTCAAAATCAATGCCAGCAGACAGTCCCAAAAATCCATGGCTGGGACGAGCGTAACAATAACTGCAGCCATGCTCGCAGCCGCGATAGGGATTAATCGACCGATCAAACGGCAAATCAGGTGAGCGATTATAACTGATCACACGGCGCGGCACCTCTTCTGCCACCAAGGTACGCAGTGTCTTGGGGGCAATTTGTGTGTCCCCCCAGCCATCATCAAAACCAATCGTTTCAAGCCGGTCAAACCTATTTTTCGGGTTCCGGCGGCTGCCGCGAGCCTTAAGAATATCGCGAGAGACAGGATGAATAGACAGCATGCTTTCCAATATCGAACAAAACAAGAACACTTACAATAAAATTCATACAGAACATGAAAATTTTTTTGTGGTCATTGTTAAATTACCCAGCTAAGTCGGCTTTAAAACGCCCTATGTCGTAAATTGCCAAGTTTGCAGGGAATAAACTGGCCAAAGGTGGACCAATTACTAGGCGAAGGCACAGAATAAAAGGGAACATAAATGTCTGACCAAGAAGACGACATCATCCTTTCGGAACTGGACGATGAAGAGCTTGTCCAGCAGATGTTCGACGACCTTTATGACGGGCTCAAAGAGGAAATCGAAGAAGGTGTTGAAATCCTTCTAGAGCGCAAATGGCAGCCCTATGATATCTTGACCAAAGCCCTTGTTGGCGGCATGACAATTGTGGGTCAGGATTTCCGAGACGGGATCCTATTTGTACCTGAAGTGCTTTTGGCCGCCAATGCCATGAAAGGCGGGATGGCCATTCTCAAACCGCTCTTGGCCGAAACGGGGGCACCCAGAGTTGGCAAGATGGTTATTGGCACTGTCAAAGGCGATATCCATGACATCGGCAAAAACCTCGTTTCCATGATGATGGAGGGGGCTGGTTTTGAAGTGGTCGACTTGGGCATAAACAACCCGGTTGAAAACTATATCGATGCGCTTCAAACAGAAGAGCCGGATATCCTTGGAATGTCTGCCCTGCTCACAACCACGATGCCCTATATGAAAGTGGTCATCGATACGATGGTTGAAATGGGCGTGCGTGATGATTACACTGTTCTGGTCGGTGGCGCACCGTTAAATGAAGAGTTTGGCAAAGCCATCGGCGCCGATGCCTACTGCCGCGATGCCGCAGTCGCCGTTGAAACTGCAAAAGAAATGATGGCACGCAAACACAATCAGGTGACAGCTTAATCGGCTTAAGCTGTCCTTCCCACCTAATTTGCGCCGCACCAACCGGCCCAAAGGACCAAGAAGACAGCTATGCAGCCAAGCGATGCTCTTCTGACCCGCCCAGGTTTGAGCCCTGAAAGAACAGGCGGCAGTATTCTTTTGGTTGCCTGCGGAGCGCTGGCGCGTGAAATTCTCGAACTGATCAGGCTTAATCAATGGACGCATATGGATTTGCAGTGTCTTCCAGCCATTTTACACAATTTACCGGATAAAATCACTCCGGCGGTGCGCGATATTGTCATCGCCAAACGTGCTCACTACGATACGGTTTTTGTTGTCTATGCAGACTGCGGAACCGGCGGGTTGCTTCAGGCGGCCTGCGATGAACTTGGGGTCGAGATGATCGTAGGACCGCATTGCTATTCCTTTTTTGAAGGCGCGGAAGCCTTTGCAGAACACGATGAGGCAACGGCCTTTTACCTGACAGATTTTCTAGCCCGGCAATTTGATGCCTTTGTTTGGAAACCGCTTGGTCTTGATCGCCACCCTGAGTTGCGGGGTATGTATTTCGGCAATTATGAAAAACTGGTATACCAGGCCCAAACCGATGATCCAGAACTAACGGCAACCGCCCGTGCTTGTGCCCAGCGTTTGGGATTGTCGTTTGAAAGACGCTTCACAGGTTATGGCGGGTTAGAAACCAGCCTGAAGGCCCAAGCCTAGCTTTTTGCCGAACCTTGTGCCGCTGTTGCGGTCTGTTTGATCCGCTCAATCATGGCCCGCAGACCATTTGAGCGCTGCGATGACAAATGCTCGTTCAACCCCAAGCGTGCCAATTCGGTTTCAGCATCCACCGCCAAAACCTGCCGCACATCAAGATCATTAAACAGGCTGCGCAAAACTGCAATTAGGCCGCGCACGATGACAGCATCACTATCGCCATCAAACCGAAATGTTCCCTGAGTGATAGCGGCATGCAGCCAGACCTGACTGGCACAGCCATCAACTTTTGTGGCTGGAACTTTTAATGCCTCATCCAACGGCGGCATGGATTTGCCCTGTTCGATCACATAGCGGTATCGATCTTCCCAATCTTCCAGGAATTCAAAATCTTCCACAATGTCTTCAAAAGCTGGCGCTGCCATAGGGGTCTCGCTTACGTCATGGCCGGATGATATTGTTCTTCGGAACTACTTAGAGCGCTGGTCCGTAAAGGTCCAGCGCCAGTGTATTTTTATAGCGCGCCGCTGGGAACAGGAATAGTCTTCACTGATTTTCCTTTGGCAATGAGCGCAATTTCACCTTTGCACAGGCGTAGGGCATCTTCGCCGAAGGCTTCGCGGCGCCACCCGCTTAAAGAGGGAAGATCGCGTTTTCCAGCAGCGATGGCGTCAAGTTCAGATGAAGCGGCAATTAATTTGGCCGCCACCCCCATGGTTTCGGTTTTAGACTTGAGAAGCACCCGTAACAAATCTGCCAAGGCCGGATTGACCTGAAGCTTTTCTTCTTCACCAGGGGCTGAAGGCAGATCTTCTTTGGATAGGTTCTGGGCGGTTTGAACCGCCGCAATGATACCTTCGGCGATCTCGCCTTTGCGCGCCTCACGCAGCAGAAGCCTCGAGCGCTTCAGATCCTCGTAACCCGCCGGTTTTGACGAGGCCAGTTCGATCAAAGCATCATCTTTATAAACCCGGTTGCGCGGGATGTTACGCTGCTGCGCATAGGTTTCGCGAAATTCGGCCAAGGTGCGTACAGTTGCTAAAAACCGCGGCGAGTTTGAGCGTGTTTTTATCCGCCGCCAAGCTTCTTTGGGGCGGACAATATAGGTTTCCGGGTTGGTTAAAATTGACAGCTCTTCGTGCACCCATCGCGCACGTCCGTTCTGCTTTAGCTTTGCAGCCAAAAACTCATATATCTGGCGCAAATGGGTCACATCAGCCAACGCATAGGTTTTTTGCGCCTCGGTCAAAGGCCGGCGCGACCAATCGGTGAACCGGGACGATTTATCCAGCGATTGCTTGGCAATTTTTCGCACCAAGGTTTCATAACCCACTTGTTCGCCGAACCCACAAACCATTGCGGCCAACTGGGTATCAAACAACGGTTTTGGAATAACTTTCGCGTCTACATAGAATATTTCGATATCCTGCCGCGCTGCGTGAAACACCTTGACGACATTTTCATTTTTAAAAAGCTCATAGAGCGGATCAAGTGACAATCCATCAACCAATGGATCGACAAGAACTGCGTTTTCAAGTGATTTGCCCGGTAGGGCCAATTGGATCAAACATAGTTTTGAGTAATAACTGCGCTCGCGCAAAAATTCGGTATCAACCGTTACATAGTCGCACGTTCGCGCCTGTTCACAAAAATCGGCAAGTTCTTGGGTGGTTGTTAATGTTCTCATCCAGAGTTTATCTTCTTTAGTTTCAACACCCCCACCCGCTGTTCTAGGCCAGATCAGCCACAAAGAAAAGATGTCTCTTTAATCAAAATTCATCGGTGTGGTATGTCCTTGTGCATACTGGCGTAGGACTTCAGGATACAAACGGTGCTCTTGCTCTAATACCCGCGCTGCAAGCGTTTGCTCAGTATCACCGGGTTTAATCGGTACTCTGACCTGACCCAAAACCGGGCCACCATCCAATTCGGGAGTGACAAGATGCACCGAACAGCCAGCTTCTTGATCGCCGGCCTCAAGCGCTCGGGCATGAGTGTTGAGCCCCTTATATTTCGGCAGGAGCGAGGGATGGATATTCAGCATCTTGCCTTGCCAAGCCAGCACAAATTCTGCGGTCAGGATGCGCATAAATCCTGCGGTGCAAATCAAATCAACCTGATAGGCCTTCAAAGTCCTATCCAAAACGGCCTCAAAGGCCGCCCGGTCTTTACCGAACGGCCGGTGATCGACAACCTCAGTCGGCACGCCCAGATCCGCCGCGCGTTGAAGACCGGCCGCCTGCGGAGTGTTTGAGATGACCACCGCCGCGCGTGCAGGATGATCGCCGGTCATGCTTTTGACCAAAGACACCATATTCGAGCCACCGCCAGAGATTAAAATGGCGACCTTTTTGCTCACAGCAAAGACCCATCATATACGACGTTTGGAACGTCAGTTACCTCGCCAAGCTTAACCACTGTTTCAGCTTGCGCGGCAAGTGCCTCAGCGACCGCATGAGAGCTCTGCCTGTCGACCACGATCACCATACCGATACCGCAGTTAAAAGTTTTAAGCATTTCTGCATTTGAAATACCGCCTTGCTTGGCAAGCCATTTGAACACCGGGGGAAGCATCCAGCTGTCTAAATTTATACGAACGCCCTGCCCTTCACCGAGCACACGCGGAATATTTTCCGTCAGGCCACCTCCGGTGATATGGGCAAACCCGTGCACACCGCCTGCAGCCATAGCCGCCAGACAGGATTTAACATAAAGCCGGGTCGGCGCCAGAAGCTCGGCACCCAATGTGTCGCCGCCGAACGGGCTTGGAGCATCCCACCCAAGTCCGGAAAGCTCAACCAGCTTGCGTACCAGTGAGTATCCATTTGAATGCACCCCACTTGAGGGCAGGCCCAACAGCACATCACCTCTTTGAACATCTTTGGGCAGGGAAGCCCCCCGCTCCATCGCACCCACGGCAAAGCCTGCAAGATCAAAATCATCGCCTGCGTACATGCCAGGCATTTCCGCAGTTTCGCCGCCAATCAGCGCGCAGCCAGATTGCACACAGCCCTCGGCTATGCCCGCGATGATCCGGGTTGCGGTATCAATATCCAGTTGCCCGGTAGCAAAATAATCAAGGAAAAACAGTGGCTCAGCGCCTTGGCACACAAGATCATTCACGCACATAGCCACCAAATCAATGCCGATGGTATCGTAAAGGCCGGTATCAATGGCAATGCGCAGTTTGGTACCAACCCCATCGGTGGCCGACACCAGAATAGGGTCCTCAAAACCGGCTGCTTTCAGATCGAAAAGCCCACCAAAACCGCCAAGCCCGGCCATCACGCCAGAACGGTTTGTCCGCTTAGCATGAGGCTTTATCTGCTCGACCAAGGCGTTGCCTGCATCAATATCTACGCCTGCGCTAGCATATGTCAGTGCATTTTTACCTGTGCTCATCCGCGCCTTCCTTTTTACCTGACCGCGAACTAACGGATTAGTGCACAAACTGCAATCTGAAACCCTTGACCTTCTGGCCGCATGTGATAGCAAGCCACGCAGGTCGGGCCTGTAGCTCAATTGGTTAGAGCAGAGCGCTCATAACGCTTTGGTTGGGGGTTCGAGT
>CABZJG010000030.1 GCA_902525995.1 Paracoccaceae bacterium
GCCGCCCGAAGAACGCGTTGCCCTGCGCCAACGCGACACCAAACCCGTCTTTGATGAATTGGAAACCTGGCTGGATGCCCAGCTGAACCGCATCTCGGGCAAGTCAGAACTGGCCAAAGCCACCCGCTATGCCCTGGGCCGGATGAAGAAAATGCGCGGTTATCTGAACAACGGCTCACTGGAATTGGACAATAATTCTGCTGAAAGGTCGATCCGCTGTGTCGCTTTGGGCCGAAAAAAATATCTCTTCGTCGGCTCCGAAGGCGGCGGCAAAGCCGCAGCTATCGCCTATACACTCATTGAGACCGCCAAGCTCAACGGTGTCGATCCCCAAGCCTAGCTCACATGGGTCCTTGCCCAAATCGCCGACCACAAAATCACACGTCTGGATGAGCTCCTCCCGTGGCATTACGCTGCCCAAGCAGCGTAACTGAACCCACCGATCCGTGCCAGAGCACCCAGACCAAACGGGTACGATAAAATGGGCTTGATGGCAGCCATATCGCCTTTTGTAACGCTGGGTATCATGGCTCGTGATAGCCTTACGCTCGCAGTAGAAATTTTCACGGCAAGCCTGTCACGCTCATAAGAGTAGCTGGTTTTACTATATAGCAGGCTCCCTAAAAATACTAAAACACCGCCAATTACAAAGAGTATCAGAAATGTTTGCAGAGGGAGTTTTAGCCGTCTCATAAAGTCAAAACTTCATTTCACAAATGCGGTCAATCTGTTTGTCTTCTAGGTAAGAAGCGCGCTCTGAAGCCGACATTTTGCCTAAAAATACATCGCGGTTTTGCAAGAGTTTAAGAATTTCATCTTTGAATTCGCGTAAAAGAGCTCCGAGCCATATATCAAGCAATCTTGCGGGTGAGTTCTCGGTGGTCTCAAAGTGATTGAGCGCCGTTACCAGCAGGCTCGCATCGCGCATGTATTCATTTGTCGCCCATGCATTCGGAACAAAAAAACCGCTCAAATCACCTTCACTGTCCAACTCGATTGCAATGAGATGTGTCGGTTTCATAGAGGCGGGATCATTAAAATGCTGCGGACCCGCATAAAGATGGAAGTGCCCTTTAGTGGCGGCCCGTTTCTCGCCGCGAGAATGAAAGTGAAAAAACCACCGATATCCTCGGTCAGAGCTTCCTGCATCTTGCTCTTTCGGTATCCGCAGGTCTTCGGAATTTGGCAATAAAGAATAAACTGACGTTTGTGTCTGTACCATATAGTCAGAGCAATCTTCCAAAAAATTTTGAACACCACCAAAATTATCGAAAATGGTGCTAAATGAGCAATTCTTGCATAAGGCCAACCGTTCTTCGAAAAAGTGCGTCACAGGGTCTACCTCGGTGCAATCAACGAAATTGTAATAAATTAGGAAATGGATGACCTCCCATGATAAAGTCGTTAATGGCTTGCACAGCAGGTACTTGAACAACAGGAGCTTGCACAGCAGGTGCTTGAGCAACACGAGCTTGCACAGCACTTACTTGAGCAACACGAGCTTGCGCAACACCCTTCCTTAGCAAACAGAACCTGAGCATCTTCCATGTGGGATTCTCGCAAAATCCCATCTCTCTTGTGAACAACGCTCTGAAATACAGTCCAATATTCGTCAACCGAAGCGACCATATAGTCTACATCAACAAGCTTGCCTTCTGTATCCTCAAAGTCGGCACATGAGACGTAGAAGGTATTTGCAACCAAAGAAATGTTGGTGTGTAAAGTTTTAAATTTTGCACTTATGTAATCGCCCTTTATGGGATCAAATATAAGGTGCCGTCCATTGATTGCGGTGACATCTATATACTCAAGCATTGCAGCTTGTACCGCTTCTCGTGTCTCACCATCACCGCTTTGGGCGGCTGTTGCCGGGCGAACGCCGGATTTTGCAATATGAAATAGAATTGGAACTGCAGCAAGTTTGGCGACTTCTCGTCTAGAAAACTTCATTATGCCCCCATCAAGTTAAACTAAGTTAACATGGTGTGTACGCACGACCATGGATCTATATTGAAAAAGAGTAATGAAATGAGAACATTATGCTATAGATGCTTTTGGGTAATAAACACCTCAAGAGCGTCTCAGGTTTAGAAGTTCGACAGTCAATTATAACATGACGTATCAAAGCATACTGGCAAAGGTTATATTCGTTTACCCACAAACCGGGCGCTTAGATCGTGTCTTTCAAAAAAGTGCAGATGTTAATTTTGCGCAAACTAAAACTATTTTGGGGTGCAAATTTAAGCCTTGAAAGGAACCGCGTCAGTTTTGAACGCGGTTCCTCATTAATTGCAGATCAGAGATTTAAAGGCAATCCGAAAGCGCTTTTGCAAGATTGCGAAGCGTTTGGAAATACAGTGTCTTACCCTCGTCTAAACCCACACCAAGTGGATCGAGAATGCCCATTTTTACCTCAGATCCGTTTGTCACTGCGGCAACGATGTTTGGATTGTATTGCGGCTCTGAAAGAACACAGAAAATACTTTGCTCGTTAATTCGGCTCTGGATCTCTGCAATCCGTGCGGGGCTAGGATCTCTTGCATCAGAAAGCGAAATTGCCCCGGCAGCGTAAAAATTGAAAGCCTCTTCGAAATATTGATACGCATCATGGAAGACAATGAAATTGCGACCTTGGAGTGGAGCAAGTATTCCGTCAATTTCGGTGGCAAGATCAAGCAGTTCCTTCTGCCCGGCGGCTGCATTTAATTTGTATTGGCCTGCATTTTCCGGATCGGCTGCGGACAGCGCTTCGGCAATAGCATTTAACCATATCGCTGCGTTGTCCGGCGATAGCCAGGCATGGGGGTCATCTCCATCATGATTGTGCCCGTGATGGTCATCATGCCCGTCGTGGTCATCATGCCCGTCGTGGTCGTCATGCCCGTCGTGGTCATCATGTCCGTCGTGATCGTCATGCCCGTCGTGGTCATCATGCCCGTCATGATCATCATGGTCTGCATGCTCTTCAAACAAGGCCCCTTGGCGGAAGGGTAATTTGAGGGTTCCTTCTACCTCAAAAAGTTCGGTTACAATCGCATCTTCTGCCAATGTCTCTATTGCCTTTTCCAGCCAAGGCGTTAGGCTGTGACTTACCCAAAATACAAGATCAGAGTTTTGTAAAGCTGCTGCTTCTGAGGGCCGAAGATTGTACTCATGTGGGCTTGCGCCGGGGGGAATAATGAGATCTGGAGTTCCAACACCTTCCATCACGCGGGCCACCAATGAATGCACTGGTGCAATATCAACCGCCACTTGGGGGGCTTCGGCTAAACCCATCCCCGCGACAAGAGAGATAGTCGAAGAAAGAGCAAAGGTTTTTCTAGACATTTTTAGCCTCGCGTGATTTTATAACATCACGTTTGATACGAAAGGTTTTTCGATTTGGCAAGAGCTAATAAGGCGATTAAAAATACATCATCTGTCAATGTAGGTTTCGAAGCGCATGACCATACTGCCTGCGTGCAAACTGCTCTTCAGGCTGCAGAAGCGCATTGTGCCGCCAAGGGACTTCGCTTCACACCCGTTCGTCGAAGGACTTTAGAAATTCTGCTCCAAGAGCACCGCGCGCTTGGGGCTTATGATTTGCTTAAAAGTCTTAGTGCCTCGGGCTTTGGCTCGCAGCCACCAGTGGCCTACAGAGCTATAGATTTTCTGGTTAAAAATGGGTTTGCTCACAAGGTTGAAAAGCTGAATGCATTTATCGCCTGCAACCACCCGGGTGCATCCCATTCACCTGCATTTATGATTTGTCGCAGTTGTGATGTGGTGGTTGAGGGAATGTCTGGTCCGGCGCGTGGCATGATCGGCAAAGCCGCAAACGAAGTCGGTTTTAAAATTGAGAAAAGCATTATCGAGGTCGAGGGCATCTGTGGCTCTTGCGCTGAGCAAGCAAGCGCGTGAGCCTGATTGAATTAAAAGATCTGAGCGTTGCATACGGCTCTAGTGAGGTTTTAAGTGACGTTTCTCTGACGGTAAATCAGGGCGAAATTCTTACCATAGTGGGCCCAAATGGATCGGGGAAAACTACGCTTTTTCGTGCGCTGATTGGATCAGTCAAGCCATCGTCTGGATGGATCATTCGCGACAAAGATCTAAAAATTGGATATGTGCCTCAAAGGCTTCATATCGGAACCACTTTACCAATTACAGTAGAGCGTTTTTTGCGCATTCAAAAGAATAATGCTCAGATTTCCTGTCAGCAAGCTTTGGAAAAGGCTGGAATTCAGGAGCTTGCACAAAAACAGGTATCTGACTTATCCGGAGGGCAGTTCCAAAGAGTGATGCTGGCAAGTGCTTTGTTAGCCGAACCCAACCTATTATTGCTGGATGAGGCAACGCAAGGGCTTGACCAACTTGGGTCTGCAGATTTTTACCGCCAAATCGAAAAGGTTCGCACAGAAACCAACTGCGCGGTTATTATGATCAGTCACGAGTTACATGTTGTGATGAGTACGTCAGACCGTGTTATCTGCCTGAATGGACATATCTGCTGCGAAGGCACGCCTGAAATCGTGACATCTGACCCCGAGTACCACGCGCTATTCGGGACCGGGACAGATGGTCAGCTTGCCTTATATCGGCATCATCATAATCATGTGCATGATGAAAATTGCAGCCACGATCATTCAGAAGTAGCGGAGCAAAAATGAGCTTGCTTGATGATTTTATGGTTCGGGCCATATTGGCAGGCGTAGGCGTGGCCATTGCTGCGGCTCCTTTGGGCAGCTTTATCGTCTGGCGGCGTATGGTCTATTTTGGGGATGCAACATCCCATGCGTCCATTCTTGGCGTTGCTCTGTCTCTTGCACTAGAGTTGTCAGTGTTCTTGGGTGTTGTGACGGTGGCATTGGTCATGGCAATAGCTGTCACGCTGCTCTCTCGGCGTGAATACGCAATGGAGATTTTATTGGGGGTTCTTTCCTACAGCGCTTTGGCTTTTGGGTTGGTGGCCGTTTCCTTTATTTCGGGCGTAAGGATTGATTTGATGGCATATTTGTTCGGCGACATTCTGGCGGTGTCGCGGGCGGATCTTGCAGTTATATGGCTTGGCGCGCTGGCGGTTATTGGGCTGATCGCTTTCCGATGGAAAGCACTGCTCATGTCGACGCTCAGTGAAGAGTTGGCCCACGCAAATAAGATTGATCCCAAACGCGAACAATTGATCCTGACGCTGACACTTGCAATCACCGTGGCTTTGGCCATCAAGGTTGTCGGGGCTTTATTGATTGCCGCGATGTTAATCATACCAGCCGCCGCGGCCCGCCCGATATCACGAACACCGGAAATGATGGCAGTTATCGCAGCAACAATCGGCAGTGGCTCAGCCGTTGCCGGGCTTTGGTTAGCCTATCTCATCGACACGCCTGCTGGGCCATCTATTGTATGCGTATCGGCACTCAGCTTTGCTGCAACCAACCTTTTAAGCCTAGCCAATAAGCAGTGATAAAGACTTTCTGATTTTTGCTCTCAGGTCGAGCTTTAAGGTCACAGAAGACATCTTTGACCCTGTGATAGGCTGCGAAAAGGCACCGTAAATAACTCGGATTATGAGGTGCAATATTCACAAGGTATCGATCTGTTCGGGAATGCTATCTAAGGTTATTGCCTTCTTTGAATTGTGTATTATGGTCGTTAAAAAAGGGAAAATCATATGAACCGTTTGCTCAATGCTTTGGCTTTATGGTTTGCCAGAGTGCCAAATTTTTCCCGTCCCTACCGTTACTATATTCTGTTCGTTGCTCTAATCGGGACAATTAGCTTGGGACTGGGCATTCGGCATCTAGAAGTGGACCAAAGTATTGATGCGTGGCTGTCGGACGATAATATCGCAGTGCAGGCTTTGGATGATTTTCGCGCCCAGTTTGGTTCTGATGATGGATTATTTTTGGTTTATCGCGCAAAAGATGGCGATGTTTTTAGCCCAAAATCACTGTCTTTGCTCCGCAGCTTAACAGACCAAATAGACAGCTGGGATAATCTAGATCCTACTGTCTTGGGTGTGCAAGAAGAAATTTGGCAAGACCTTGATCACATCCTGCGCGTTCAATCCTTGGCCAATTTACGCTATCAGGAAAATACGCCAGAGGCGTTGGTTTCGCGAAGGTTGCTTTCCAAAGATATAGAAATTAGCAAAGAGGTTGCCGATGCAACCCGCGCCCGCGCATTGGAGCAAGATAATATTGCATTGCAAATGTTTTCTCAGAACCAAGAATTTGGGGCTTTGGTAATCACAACAGATTTTGGCGCTGAGCCAGCCCTTGACGCAGCGCAAGGCGACCTTGATTTAGAGGCCGAGGATGATTTGGAACTGGCCTTTGATGATTTTGCGCTAGAGGTTGACGAAACGGCTATTGTCCGAGACGTCGAATTTATTGAAGTGCAACCGCAAACCTATCTGGCCTTTATCACTGCGTTGAAGGCAATTTACAGTCAAGAGCAATTTGCAGAACAATTCGAGTTCTACCCGATTGGGATGGCCGGGATGATGGAAAGTTCTATGGACATCATGATCCAGTCAGGTGTTTTGCTCGGGATTGGCGTTGTTTTGCTTGTGGTTCTTTTATGGACATTATTTCAAACCGCGGCCGCAGTGATCTGGCCTGTTTTATGTATCGTTGCAAGCATGGTTTGGGTGGTCGGTGGCATGACCTGGCTTGGCATACCAACCTCACAGCTACTGGCTTTATCGGCGATGCTTGTTCTGGCTGTTGGGGTGGCTGATTGCGTGCATGTGATGAGTGAATATCTTTACTATCGGCGCGCAGACTTGACCCATGAAGAGGCCCTGAGCAAATCTTATGAGAAAACTGGCGTTCCCATTTTACTGACCACTTTAACCACCATGGCGGGGATGGGCGCGATCGCCTTTGGCGGAATTGGCCAATTTGTTGTGTTTGGAATATCTTCAGCGGCGGGCGTGTTTTCCGCCTTTGTTTTTACGCTCTTTGTGCTGCCATCTCTTTTAGAGCTTTGGCACCCTAACCCAGGCAAAGAACCCGCAGCGCCCAGATCATTGGCGGGAAAAATCTGGCATATCGTGACCTTACCGGTGCGATTGCTTTTTATCTTGTTTGGAAAAATTGGTTTAAGCTGGTTGTTTACGGCAGCTTGGCTGCCGCCACTCTTGGCCCGTATACCCAAATTTTCTTTTCAGTTTCGAGGCCTGATCATCATTGTATTCACCCTTATTTTTGGGATATGCCTTTATGGTGCCAGCAAAGTCAAAATCGACTCTAACCTTGTTGATCTTTTTCGCGAAGGGACGCCATTGCGGGTAACCTATGAGATCGTCGACACCCATATGGCCGGCACCTCATCTATGGAAATCATGATGGACTTCCATGAAGAGGATGCGCTGAGTGATCCGACGGTTTTGCAAACAATTGACCGGCTGCAAAACGAGATTGAAAGCAAATATAGCCATCTTGTAACTCGCACCAATTCAATCGCGGATTTGGTGAAATCAATGCATAAAACCATGCAGGATGGAGATCAGAGTTTCTATACAATCCCGGAGGACCAACAGGCGGTTTCCCAGCTTTTGTATCTATTTAACAGCAGCGCGCCAGAAGATCGGCAAGCGCTGGTATCAGATGATTATTCACGGTCCCATATCTCTATTCAGATGCGAAATGCAGGCTCGGTTGAATATGCTGAATTATTGGAGCGCATGCAGCAGGATATTGATGCTGCATTTTCTAAGCTCAGCACAAAGTATGAACAGCAAAAAATTACCGTTACGGGAAGCGTGGCATTGTTGATGCAATTGGCGGATGTTATTTCGAACCTTCAAGTGAAGTCATTGACCATTGCCATTGTGATCATTTCTGCCTTTTTGATGCTGGCGCTCGGATCATTTTACGGCGGCATGCTTGCGATTATTCCCAATATGCTACCCTCTGTATTTGCTTTCGGATTAATGGGGTTGTTTGGCATCCCTCTTGATACGGATACGCTCATGATCGCGCCCTTGATTATAGGTATAGCCGTGGATGACACTATTCATTTTGTCACCCACTACCGTATGGCACTGGCCAAACACGGGGATCTTGCCCGTGCAATAAAAGAGGCCGTACTGCAAGTTGGACAGGCTGTTACATTCACGACCTTGGTGCTTGGCATTTGTTTTTTCATGCTGACGTTTTCCGATTATTTGGGCCTTGCAAAGGTTGGGTTTTTTGGTGCGCTTGCAATATTCGTGGCGTTGCTTTGCGACCTTCTGTTTTTGCCAGCGCTGATTTATGTTTTCAAACCAAAGTTCGGGGTTAAGGATGCAAAAACCGACACCGAACCGGTCGCAGGAGGTGCTTCATGAGGTCATTATTCAAAAAAACAGCCCTTTACCTTTTTGTACTGCTTATGTCTGTCGGCGCTGCGCAGGCGCAATCGGCAAAGAACATCATGATTATGGTGGATGAAAGAACGCGTCAGCAAAATGATTCCTCTTTTACCCTTCTTAGAATTTCCACCTGTAAATATGGGCTCAAAGGATCAAAGGTAAAATGCACCAAAAAGCCGGTGGTTAAAAAATTGGAAAGTGCGTCCATTACCGTGGGTCAGAATGGCAAGGATATCCAGTCTATATTATTTGTCCGCGAGCCTAAATCCGAACGTGGTGTCGGTATGTTAAGTCATACCTATGATGATCCTGCCAAGGATAATGAAACCTGGCTTTACCTCTCAGCGCTGGGCAAGGTAAAGCGCATGGTGGCATCAAATTCTGATGATGACAGCGAGCCTGTGTCTTTGTTCGGCTCAGAATTTACCACAGAAGATCAGGAAACTGGCAAAATTGATGAATATGAATATACGCTGCTGGATACGGTCACTTATAAGGGGCGAAAAGCCTTTGTTATCGAGCAGGTTCCAAATGCAAGCCGTGCTCGCAAAAGCCGGTATTCAAAATCGGTTATGTGGATTGATCAAGAGCGGTTTTTGATGTTGAAAGCGGCTCTTTATGATCGAAAAGGGCGCGAAACCCGCCGTATATTTGCCAATAAAATAGAAAAAATAAATGGAATTTACTTGGCTCGGTCGGTGACATTAATGAACCTTGTCGAAAGCCGCTTGTCAAACATGGCCTTACTGTCAATTGATTTTGGGGTGGATATTGATCCTGCTTTGCTCACCAAAAGAGCCCTTACTGATACCGCCTTTCGGGAAAAACATCTCAACAGCCTTCGTGCGCAGGCCAATTAAATTGGTGCGGGTCAGTATTCTTTTACTTTTGACGGGAATTGCCCACCCTGTTTTCGCCCAGGATTTTGAGCTTGATGAAACAGAGCTTGTATTTGAAATTGATGGGGGTGATGAGTTCAGTGAAATAGACGAATTTGGTGAAGAAATTGAATTTGATGATGCAAGTTTCGAAGTTGAAACGACAACCAGTTTAGCACTGACAGCGCTCTATCGCTATTCAAGAGAAAACACACTTCAAACAACAACAGACATATCGCGCTTTGAGCTTAATCTTGAAGATACCGCTGACTGGGGAGGCTTGGGAAATATCGAGTGGAAAGCGCAACTCGCCGCCGAAGATAACAATGGGACAAGCACATCAGAAACAATCCTCAAGAAATTTACTTTGCAAAATTCTTATAAGGATGTGAGCTGGAAGCTGGGCAAGATGCGCATCGGTTGGGGAGAATTGGAAGGGATTTCAATTTTAGATATTGTAAACCCTGCTGCGTCCTCTAGCGGAAGTTCAAGCGGCGAAAGCGATGCTGGTCAATGGGCGCTTAGTGCAGATTATTTCATCGGTGAGGATATTTTAAGCGGGTTTTCTATTGTGCAGCCTGCCATTTCTTCTGAGATTATTCCGCTGGTAAGCGATAAGTTCCAACCAGAATTCGGGCTCAAGTACCAACGCCCCTCTGGACAGGGCCAGATTAGCCTTTATGCCGCGCAGTTGCTGCCGCAATCTGCAGTTGTCAATTTGGATGCTGGAACAAGCTCGGCGCAGCCCTATAATCTTCTGGGGCTGAGTTATAACTATGCGCGTAGCGGAGTGCTGTGGGAGTTTGATCTTGGCTATAAATCTGGCCAAGAACGCTCTGATTTAACCGGTTTATCGAGGCATGACCGATTAGACCTTGGGGTTGGTTTTGAATATGCTCTTAACTCTACGACGCAAATAAATATGGCAGCCTATGGTCAATTTTGGCTGAACCAGACAGAAAAATATTACTTTCCCGGTGGTTTTGAAGATAAAGAAACCAACGCAGGTTATCAGCTATATATCTCAAAAGACCTCTCCAATGAGATATGGAACGCCGCTGCGGTATTTTCCGGTGCACTAGATGCCTCGCTGGCCAATCAAGCGATATCGGTTGAGTATACAGGTTTAGATGAACTTAAACTCTTGGCCAGCGCCTATTGGATTCAGGCCAACTCAGACAGCCTGTTTTCCGCATACGACGGGGCAAACGGGATTTCTTTTTCGGTTGAGAGAAGCTTTTAATTCTGACCATGGGGAGCATCCCCGCTTTGCCCTGTGTTGCGAGAACTTTGAAAATCAAAACCTAGATATTGCAAAAAAGCTTTACCTTTCAAAAGGCTTGCCCATATGGTTCAAAAGTTAAATTCGAGCAGGTCCAATATGGAGGCCAATAGGTTGACTGACCAAAGAGCAAATGAGCCCTCTGCAGACATGCTGCACGAATGGGATCGAAACCACCAGCTTCACCCCTGGGCGGCAATGCATGATTGGCGAGGCTATGACCATATGCTGGTTCAAAATGCAAACGGGATATATCTTTGGGATGAAAGCGGTAAGCGCTTTATTGACGGGCCTGGTGGCATGTGGTGCGTGCAAATTGGATACGGGCGAAAGGAAATGGCCGAGGCTATAGCCCAGCAGGTGATGAAACTTCCCTACACCTCGCCTTGGACATCGACAACTGAACCCTCAGCGGTTCTCGCAAAGAAACTTGCCACAATGGCGCCGGGGGATTTGAACAACGTGTTCTTTACGACCGGGGGATCAACGGCTGTTGATACAGCACTGCGAACGGTTCATTTCCTAAACAACCGTTTGGGACGCCCGGAAAAGAAAATCGTTCTGGCCCGTGAAAAGGGATACCATGGGTCCACCTATCTGGCCTCTACGGTAACCGGCAAAGAACGGGATAAATCGCGCTTTGATATTGAACAGCGGCTGGTGCATTTCCTGCCTGACGTCAATCCTTACCGCAGGCCTGCTGGCATGAGTGAAGCCGATTGGTGCGATGCCAAGGTTTTGGATCTTGAACAGGCGATTGCAGATATAGGCGCAGATAAAATAGGGGCATTTATTGCCGAACCCATCTTATGCTCTGGCGGTGTCATTGTCCCTCCAGAAGGCTATCATAAGCGCACTTTAGAGCTCTGCCGACAGCATGACATACTCTATATCTCGGATGAGGTTGTCACTGCTTTTGGTCGCCTAGGGCATTGGTTCGCCTCAAAGGATGTTTTTGGCATTGAGCCTGATATCATCACCTGTGCAAAAGGTTTGACATCTGGTTATTTGCCGCTTGGCGCCTGCATTATTTCTGACCGCATTATGGACCAGATGCAAAGCCCAAACGATCCGGTTTTATTTTCCGCGGGCTATACCTATTCGGCGCACCCTGTTTGTTGTGCGGCGGCGCTGAAAAACATTGAAATATTTGAAGCCGAAGGGCTGCTTGAGCATGTGCGTCAGATTACGCCCTATTTTCAAGAAAGGCTTGCGGCGCTGTCATCCCATGCCATTGTCGGAAATGTGCGGGGTATGGGGCTTTTGGGCTGTATCGAGGGAGCGCCGGATAAAGACGGACCGACGTTAGATGATGAGCGAAAGCTTGGCGCATTGCTGGATGCGGCCTGTGAAGAAATGGGGCTTCTGGTTCGCCCATTGATTAACATGGCTGTATTTTCGCCGCCGCTGATTATCACCCGCGATGAGATAGACACCATGTTTGATATTTTGGAAAAGGCGTTGAAAAAGTCGCCAGCGATATGTAATCAATCACATCCTATTGGACCGTTGCCGGATGCTCCCTTCGGCCGTAGCGCTGGGCAAGATCAATGTCTTGACCAAGATTAACAGCTGCGCGGTAGCCACTATGAATAGCCGCAGCAATGATGGATGGTGCTTCGGCGTCTCCGATCCGTGTCACAGAGTGAAGGCCGGCGTCGGCGCATCCAATTTCGTCGGAAATCAGATTATCATAAAGGTCTGTTACAGGAATTTTTCGGGTTAGTGGAACCACGGCATCGCAGGTAATCGTGCTAGGGGTATTGGAAAAAACACAAGAGAGTTCTGCGCGGCCGGACGCCACAGTGTCGATGGTTTTATTGGTTATAATTTCGACACCTGCTTTAAGTAAAGCATGGGTTGATGCCTCTTGCTCATCTGTGTATGCCCCCCAACCGCATACTCGGCCAGCTGGCGTAATCAGAACCACCTCATGTCCTCTTTTGCGCAGCTCAAGCGCGCAAACCGAGCCAAAATAATAATGGTCATCATCGTAGATCACTATTTTTGAGGCGGCGATGGGCGCGCCATCTAGGACCCTGTCCCCAGAAATGATCATCTGCGGATCACTATGGGCAAAACGT